>NZ_JAZDXA010000079.1:0-5081 GCF_040170545.1 Sphingobium sp. MK2 | reverse complement strand
ACCACCCTACATCCCCGTCACCCCTACACCCTACGGGCCGAGGTCGAGACGATGGGCGATCACGATGAGGTCGTGCGCAGGCTGAGCCGTTATAAAACATTTAATCTTTCATTTATCACACATACAATCGCACAGATTGTGTTAACTGAGATCGTCGCGGTCAGCATATTCCTTGGTCAGCCCGAGGAGACAAACGATGGAATTGCAGATTTCCAAACACGCCCAAAACCGCATGCAGCAGCGCGGCCTTCGCTACGCGGACATTCAGCTATTAGCGGAATACGCAGACATGGATGTCGTGATCGCTGGTGGTTTGCATGCCATGCGCCTTTCGAAGCGAGCTTACGCAATTGCCCAAGCCCAAGGCGTATCTACTTCTGTGCTCGATCGGTTGAAGCGAGCGGTTGCGGTCGAGTCCGTTGAAGGCACGCTGGTGACATGTCTTCACCTTTATGGTCGCCGGTCAGCTGCGTATCGCGGCCGAGCCAACCGTAAGTTTTTCCGCTGATTGATATACGGATCATCAAACATGTCCTCTGAGACCATTCGCTATTATGCAGCAGCCCAACTCCGGAAGCGCTTTATCGACGGTGGCAAAGCGCAGACCGTTGCCTTTGAACGGCTCTCTCAAATCGTAGAACGGTATGTAGCCGCAGCAAAGGAGCGTGGCGGTGAGCGATCAGGCGCAATGCGCCGGGCTTTTGGCGAAGAACTGGTGCGTATGAAGGGGCGTTTTACCGCCAATGACGGCACGCCTCCCATTCAGATTTATCGGACGCCAGATGCATGGATCAGGGTGATCAGCGGCTTCGCCAAGGAGATGGGCGAAAATGTCGATCTCGCCCAGATTAAGGCGCTGGAAATTGCCCTTGCGACAAATGACGAGGCGATCTCGGCCTCTGCGCATTGGCTCGATGAAGTTTCCAGCCTTGTCGTGCAGATGGGAGAGAGGCTGAAAAAGGAAGCTGATCTGGTCAACCTGACCGACTATGTCGCGCGTTCTGGTCTCTTTATGGAAGACGGAAAAATCTTCGTTGGCGAATGGCCCATGAGCACCAGCGGATTCGTCGATGGCGACCTATATAATCCCTTGGTGCTTGGCCTTGTGCCGCATGTCTGGGGGTTAAACTTCCGTCCTGTAGGCGAAATCGATTTCGATCTGCCAACGTCAGATGAGGAATGGGAGCGGCGCTTTCCCGAATTCATGCTTCTGGAACCGAAATTGAAGGCTCAGGCCGCCGGTATTGCGACGTTTGCAGGGGTGCGCACGGGTGCCAGCTATACTATCGATGAGGCGCGCCGAGAACCTGCTTTCGCACTCCTTGAGTGGCACCATGCCGAAATCTCACTTGTGGACCATTCTGGCGAAGTGATCGCGAGTGCTCCCACTACCGCAGAATTTGCCGATGCGCGCGAAGATATCGACCACATATATGCGCCGGGTATCGATCATCGGTCTGATGCTGTTGGCAAGCCTTCGAACTGGATGCCCGGCAGTCTCAGGTTTCATTTCGTTGGCTCACCCGGCTTCGGCAGGATGGCTCAGTCATTGATAGTTCGACCGTGGATATTCACGGACAAGATCGAGGACAGCTTTTGGGCTCCTGATCCAACGGAAGCTGACGAAACTCCTGTAACGGCTCCCCGACATACTGTCGCCGCCGCTATCGAAGGCAATCTGCTGTATGCGGATGCCGCCGGGGTGAAGTCGCTCCGACTGGATGAACTGCTCGCCCAGCAGATCAAGAAGTTCGACCATGATGTTCGAGCCTTCCGTTTCGCCAAAGACGCGACACGGACATCGCAACGCGAAGCCTTACTCGCCGAATGGCAGCAGACGAACTGAGAAGAAGGGATGCCCAACCATATGCCAACCGACCAAAATGCTCAGGAAAAACGCACCGTGACCAATCCTATGTCTTTAGCAGAACATTATCTTGATCAACATGGCCTTATCCACAGCCCCGGCGCAGTGCTCTACTCTTCGATCGACACGCTTAAATCCGGCCCTGCTTATTTCATGGGCCTCAATCCCGGCGGTGGAGATCAAGAAACGTCCACCCTTGCTGACAGCATTGCTGCATCCCGTAAGGGCAACAACGCTTACCTTGACGAGCAATGGGCTCCGGGCGGAAAATTGAAACCCGCAGGACAGGCGGTGCTTCAGAAGCGGATCAAATCCGTAGCCGACTTACTGGGACTTAACCTCAGGGATGTGCCCGCTTCGAACCTCGCATTTACGCGCTCTCGTCGCATCGGTGAACATCTCGGTTTTGAGGAAGCCATTCGTCTTTGCGCACCGGTTCACCAAATATTTCTTGAAGCAGTGCGCCCTCAGTTCCTTTTCACCTTTGGAAGTATCGACCATTTCAGGGCAGGTTTCGAACTCTCGGAAGTCGAGGCGATCGACGCCATGCATCAAAGTTGGAAGGCCTATCGCGGCATTGCCAAGCTAGGCAACCTGACTTTCCAATTCGGGAATGTGCCACATCTTTCGGTTTGGGGCGGAGAGCGCAAGATCAGCGTGTTGAAATGGGCGCTGGAAAAAGCATCACGCATTTAGGCACACCTCCTCAGGCGATCATTCATTGCGGAGGGGGTATTGTGGGTTGAACAGCACGAGATGGGCTGGTTGGTCTTCGACATCGCCGGATGCTATGAGTTTGGCCCACGTCATTTCGCCGCCGCCATAAAACCCAACCCCTTTTGCCCTAATTAATTTCTTGGTGATCGATCGCCAGAGTGGCTCAAAAACGTGATCCGTCCACAGCGCTTCTACTGATGGAAAACAGGATTGCCGATCCGGCGAACATAGTGAACAGCACCATCCATCTGGCCTCAGTTCAGGCACGACGTCCTCATCAAACAGTCCCAGCACTCGCCATCCGTCATCGCGGCGATGCTGATCCCGCATGGATGTGAACATCCTTGAAGTGCGCCGCCACCGATGTTAAATTTGAAATCAACGGCATCAAGATCGGCGTGTGGTGCGATCACCATGATGGTGTGGAGATCGGCCATGGCGGCGAACCAGTCGATGAACGCCCCGGTAAATGGCCGTGCTGGTCGATCAACATTCATCACGAGTTCCAATCCACAAATCGCAGCGCCAGACGGCGCAAAGCTTCGACTCCCTGATCGCCCCGATTCCTAATTTCGTGCGCCGGAACCCCATGCCTCGCCGCGAAAGCGTATGCGGCAGCTGAGATATCGGGATGCACATCCCGGTTGCGAAATCCATAGACTCCATCAACGATCCACATCCCATTGGCCCGGTCAAAGCTGATCAGCACCTCTCGGCCATCATGCGAAAATTCGCCAAACGCATGGTTGCCGCACTGAACCGGCATGAGGTAGTTGCGGCCACAATTTTGATACCTCTTGGCCACGCGCCTCAGTTCGATCCCGCTCGCGATCGGCCGAAATCCATCACATTTAGGAATTGGTCCCGGTGGAAATGCCATGTGGAGCGACCAACGGCGCACAGCCTGCGAAACTGGCCGAGAGGACCGGAGCAACCCTTCAATGACGGTCTTCCGGCAAAGACCGCGCCTCTCCATGAGATCAATCGCCAATACAACATCGGTCGCCTGTTTCCGATTGTCGATGCGTGAAACGATGCGGATGTCACACAAGTCGGCAGGCAATGCCTCGATCACAGCAAGGCGCTCGTGATCCAGTTTTTCAGATCGTGCGATCGCAGTGGTGACGTGTCGTGGGGACTCTACCAAATGCTTGAATAGGCCGTGGTAGTATTTCGGATCATGCGGCTGCGGGCCACTGCGCCGGAGGGCACCGCGCAATCCGTCGGGAACGCGGCCAAACGCCCTGTCCAAGATACTGCGATGGTCTGCACCGGCCAGAAAAGCAGCTGTATCGGTGGGGGCTTCAGATGCGTAATCGGTAACCGCCAAAAAAGCAGAAACGACCTGCCGCCGTTCTGCGCTTGCGCGCAACATCTGGCCTGCAAGTCCCGGTCTGACTTCATCCAGACGCACGATTTGGTCGAGCATCCAACCCGACAAGGGCTCAATCGACTTCATAATAATATCACCTCAATCAGATCATATTATCATGTCAGGCCTCCTGCGCTGGATCGGTTCAGATAGCTAAATAATTCATGCGACACGATAAATCACGAAGTATCTTCACGGGAATGCTGGAAAGGGTCGCCCCGATCATCATAAGGAAACGGCTCGCCGCTGGTGATTCAATGAAACAGGTGGAAGACCTGCTCGATCTATATACTTGGGTCTGCCCAGCGGAGGCGATGAAGCAGGTCAGCCGTCAAAAACCGTAACTTTCGGCGTCGCGCTTGGCAGAATCCCAGCGATCAGAACCGACAGCTTCGCGCATCGATTGATGCATTTCACGCTCGAACTCTTCTGCCGCTGTGCGGCCTGCCTCTTCGGCTTCTGCCTCTACGCGGTCGATTGTCTCCTGTTGCGCTTCAGCCGTATCGTAGGCGATCATCAGATCGCGAGTAGCCACAGCATGGCTCATACCATTTGATGCGCGCGCCCTATTCTCAGGTTGTGGAAATTCCAACGTCGGCTTTTTAACCAAATCCAGATATGCACTTCGATAAATGAGATATGGGCAGCGCTGACCTGAAATCGTTAGAACAAGGGGCAACAAGCGCGAAAGACAGAATTTAACGGGAGCGATTCGTTGAGCGCGTTTGATCTTTTGGACAACCCGTTCGCTATGGTTGGCGTGTCGGTGAATGCAGACCGTACCAGAATTGGCGAAGCCATAGATGATGCTCTGTTCGATGACGACAGCCCGGTTCGTCAACGGCAGCTTGATAATGCCCGCCAGTCCCTTTTCGCGCCTCGACCGCGACTGGAAGCTGAGATAGGCTTTTTACTGGGCAGCGACGATGAAACGGTAGCAGAGGTGCTGACCGCTCTTCGTCGCCATGAAGCAGCACGAAGCGCGGACAATCTGGCAGGCATCGATCGAGTCAATTATTTAGCCCACCGTTGCGCAAACGAGAATTCATTAGCCCGGCTTATTCATCAGGGGGTGCCTGAAGGGTTGGCAGGAGTAGCGTAAGGTTCTGTTCTGAAGTAGGAAAT
>NZ_JAZDXA010000078.1:0-5086 GCF_040170545.1 Sphingobium sp. MK2 | reverse complement strand
ATTTCCTACTTCAGAACAGAACCTTACGCTACTCCTGCCAACCCTTCAGGCACCCCCTGATGAATAAGCCGGGCTAAGGATAACGCGATCAAGCGGATTGCGCAGAAGAATAATTCGGCGCTCGACATATCACCTGAGGAATATATCACCGGATCGCCCGAAACCGTTGCTGAGCAGATAATCGATCAATGCCGTCGGCTGGGCGCCGGTAACATGATGGCCTATTGCGCACCGACGTTGGACAAGGATCAGATCGTCCACCACTATAGCCTTTGGCGGAAGGTGCTGCCGATCCTCACCAAGGCGGACGTACGATTGTCCACGGCTGCCTGATATTGCGCGCGCGCTCTGGGAGTGTGCGGGGGGGTATGCGTTATTCCTATTTCATTTGTTACAGAATGAATCGCGGTACGGTTGCTTCCCCTCCATGCACGCGCAAGTTTTGGCCGTGGCGTATGGCACTTGTAAGTCCGGCCGACCTTGATATATCAAATATCAAGAGTCGGCTCGGTGATAGGGATGCGTGCGCAGGCGGCCTGTATTCTTAGTATCCGAAAGAGGACATTATGCTTCCAGGTAAGGACTTCAAAAGGGGCACGGTCGAAAGCTACGGTTATGTGGTTCCTTATGCTGAAGCGGGTGAGGGCGAAGTCGTGGTTTTCCTGCCCGGTTCAGCCGGGCTTGAGATGTCGACCGCGAAGGATATGCTTTCGGCCGAATACCGGGTGATTGAGCTTGATCCGCCCGGTTGGGGTGAAACGCCCCAAGTTACAGCGCGCATGAAGCAACGACAGCTTGCCGTTATCTTGGCAGATGCGCTGATCGAACTAGGTGTGGAAACATGTCATCTGGTAGGTACATCCATGGGCTGCACGAATGCGATGTGGATCGCCGAGCAGTTTCCCGACCGTGTGCAGTCCTTGGTACTTGAAGGGCCGATGCTCTTCTATCGGTCCGAAGATTTGGCTAATCCCGACGAAGGCCCAATCATTGCCTTGCGCAATGGGGCTCCGCCGCCTGATGTTTCGGCCTATCCGGCTCCGCCTGCGCATCCCAACAAGCCTTGGGCGACGGCTGACTTTTTTCGCGAGCAGATGAAAAAGCGTTTCAAAATGTTTCGCTGGACAGATCATCCGGCTGACAACCGCGCTATTGAGCGGTTCGCAAATGCTACCGTTATTCCTATTACGCTAGCCTTGGGTACACAGGATGAGATCCTGAAGCCGTGCTATGCGGATCGTTTTGCAGAGGTTGTTCCATCAGCCCGCATAACGATGATTGAAGGGGGTACGCACGATTTGCAGAACACGGCACCGCTGGCGTTCGTCAATGTGGTGAAGGATGCCATAGCCGCTGCGGACTAAGAAGGCTGGAGATCGCGATGCCAAAGCTTGGCTCGGTTGTTGGCTTGGCTGAACGTATCGGGTGGTTTGACAGGTAAGTAGGTCTAAAAAAAGGGGAGGGAAGCTCGTGCGTCCATCGAATAATTTCCGTGACTTGTTGTTTCCGTTGGACGATCCGCGCTTTGTTATGGCTCGCGGGCTTTCGCCCCGTGACTTTGGACAACTTGCCCGCAAGCATCCGCGCGCAGGCGCACTGATGGATCGCTGGGATCAACTCTCTCAGGAACCATTCCATGGTCTGACATGCGATGGCGCGTGCGAGCACGGGCTTTTTAACCTTGAGAATGAGGGCGCTCCAGTTGCCGAAGCGGTCGCTGCGGCAACGGAACTCCTGCGCCATCTCGATCCGGCAAACCGCGAAAAACTCTGCTATCCTATCGATGCGCGCGAATGGCGTCGCTGGAGCAACCCCGAATTCCTCTGGAATGATAATGGCTTACGACTGGAAGACCTGAGTGAGCATGTGCGCATGCTGGTCATGCGTATCCTTGAAGCCTCACTTGGTCCTCGCGGCCATGCAAAGGCTCAAGGCTGCATGCGGGTCAATGCCTTTCTTGGCGATCTGGTTCAACTGCAGACCATCATGAACGAGTGGAGCTACAATTTTCTTTTGTTCGGCGAGCCTTCGCTCACCGAGCCGTGGGGCTGGAACTTTTATGGCCATCACCTGTGTCTGAATTGCTGCTTTGTCGGTGGACAGATGGTGGTGTCTCCGGTTTTCATGGGAGCAGAACCCAATGTGATCGATGAAGGGCCATATAAGGGACTTGAACTTTTTACGACCCAAGAGATTGTTGGCCTATCCCTGATGCAATCGCTCTCTCCTTCGTTGCGTGATAGAGCGCAAATATACGAACAACTGCACGACGAACCGTCCAAGCCCGCGGGGCGTTGGCATCGCGATGATGGCCTGCATCTTGGCGGCGCTTTTCAGGATAATCGCATTGTGCCTTATGAAGGTATTCTCGCGACAGAATTCGATGCAGCGCAGCGTGACCAACTGATGCAGGTGACCGAAGCATTTCTGGAATTGCTGCCCGACGGTCCGCGCGCAAATCGGCTCTCACAGATTGAGCGGCATCTCGACCGTACTTATTGGTCATGGGCCGGCGGATATGGCGATGAAGATCCTTTCTACTACCGTATCCAGAGCCCGATCATCATGCTTGAGTTTGATCACCATGCGGGCATCTGGTTGAACAACGATCTGCCGGCGAAATGTCATATCCATACCGTAATCCGTACACCAAATGGTAATGATTACGGAAAGGACTTGCTGCGCCAGCACTATGCCGATGTGCATCCGGGCCACATTCCGGGCCAGTAACCCACCGCCACCCAAGATGCGGGTCTATTGGCAAATCCTGCGGGTCGACAGTGCCGGGGCATGCTATCGATTGCACTGGGATATTGCGCCGCCCCCCAGTGCCAACTAGGTCATCAATATCGATTCTGCATTTTTGGAAAGAACCGTTAGACCTTGAGTGATCAACCGGACCAGCGCAGCCACGTAGAGCAATGTTACGAGATTCTTCGGGGCATGATTGTGCGGTGCGAAATATTGCCAGGTAGCAGGCTTACAGAGAAGGATCTCATCGCCCGCTTGAAATTTGGACGCACGCCTGTCCGTGAGGCGCTGTTACGGCTAACGCATGACCGTATCGTCGATACCAAGCCGCGCAGTGGATATCAGGTACGGGCCCTGACTTACAAGTCAGTCGACGATTTTTTCATTGCGTGGCGCGCTGTAGCTCCATTGATCGCGGAGTTGGCTTGTCGAAATATGACAGATGAGGATCGGGAGCATCTTTTTAAGTTGGGTGAGCGGAGCAAACGACTTGATCTCGACGATGTCGAAGGCTTCCGTGCTGTTTCTTCGCAATTTTTTGATTTCCTGACGCGGCTTGCAGATAGCGAACCGCTGGCCTTCATTTATCATCGCTTTGGCGCGGAGATGGATCGCATCTTCCGGATATTCTTCCCGACGCCCGAAGGCAGATCATGGGTGCAGGATAACGCCCATCTTACCAAATTGACTTTATCCAAATGTCCGGAAGAGGCGGCCGACGCGATCCGATCTGCGCTGGAGAAGGTGCATGGGGGGATGTTGAAGGTGATGACAACAAGTGAATTCGCTGAAGGATCGTTTCTGGGGAAATTTGAAGGAACCTCTACCAGCCGGGCGAGGCGAAAGCCCTTAAAAAGTCGTCGCCTCCAGGGGCAAGGTTCATCGCAACCATCATGACAAGGTGTGAGCCAATGCTGTTTGAACGTTTGAATCCTATAACTGGTGAAGTTGCCTCTTCTGCGTTGGCAATGGGACCGGATGATATTCCCGCGATCGTCGCCAAGGCGCAGCAGGGCTTTGCTGTCTGGTCGAAGCTTGGCCCGAACGCGCGCCGCGCGGTGCTGAACAAGGCGGCGGACGCGCTGATGGCGCGCAAAGACGATATCATCGCGGCGATGGTGGCGGAAGTCGGCGCGACCGCGCCCTGGGCAATGTTCAATATCGGCGTTGCGGCTGGTATGGTCCGCGAAGCGGCGGCGATGACGACGCAGATCGGCGGCGAGGTGATACCGTCGGACCATGAGGGGACCGTTGCTATGGGGCTGCGTGAGCCGGTCGGCGTGCTGCTCGGCATCGCGCCGTGGAACGCGCCGGTCATTCTCGGCGTGCGCGCGATCGCCATGCCTCTGGCTTGCGGCAATAGCGTCATCCTTAAGGCGAGCGAAACCTGCCCGCGCACCCATGCCCTTATCGTCGAAGCCTTTGCCGAAGCAGGCTTCCCAGAAGGTGTGGTCAATGTTGTTACCAACGCGCCGACCGACGCTGCGGAAGTGGTCGCTGCGTTGATCGACGCGCCGGAAGTGAAGCGGATCAATTTCACCGGGTCGACCACAGTTGGCCGGATCATCGCCAAGCGTGCGGCCGAACATCTCAAGCCCTGTCTGCTGGAATTGGGCGGCAAGGCTCCCTTGCTGGTGCTTGAGGACGCCGATCTCGATGAGGCGGTCAAGGCGGCCGCTTTCGGTGCCTATATGAACCAGGGTCAAATTTGCATGTCGACCGAGCGGATCATCGTGGTCGATGCTGTGGCCGATGCCTTTGTCGCCAAAATGAAAGCCAAGGTAGAAACCATGGCTGCCGACGATCCGGCGAAGGGTAACACGCCGCTGGGCGCGGTGGTCGATCCGGCGACGGTGGGCAAATGCATGGCGCTGATCGAAGATGCCGTAGCCAATGGTGCCGAATTGCTGGTCGGCGGCGAAACGATCATGAACGTGGTGATGCCTGCGCATCTGCTTGATCGCGTCACGCCCGACATGAAGCTGTTCCGGCACGAGAGTTTCGGCCCGGTCGTGGGCATTACACGGGCGCGAGATGAGGCGCATGCGATCGAACTGGCCAACGATACGGAGTTTGGCTTGTCCTCCGCCGTGTTCACCCGCGATACCGCGCGGGGGATGCGTGTGGCGCGGCAAATCCAGGCCGGTATCTGCCACATAAACGGTGCCACGGTGCATGACGAACCACAAATGCCCTTTGGCGGCATGAAGGCTAGCGGTTATGGCCGGTTCGGCGGCAAGGCGGGGATCGACGCTTTCACCGTAACCGTCCGATTGTTACCGCGGCTTATGGGCCTTGAAGCGCGCGGCGAGCTCGGGATCGTCGATAAAGTCAT
>NZ_JAZDXA010000077.1:0-5737 GCF_040170545.1 Sphingobium sp. MK2 | reverse complement strand
CGGCCAGCCGCGTCTTCGCCTCAAGCCAGCCCCCCAGCGCCACTGCCCTCAGGCCACCACTGAATAGGACGGGCTAACACGGCATGGAGATAGGCATGAAAAGGATAGTCCTTGTATCGATTGGCGCAGTTGTTGCCGCGCTCGCGGTCCCGGCCCATGCCGAAGAAGCAGACAAGCGTTGGATCATCCGTGCCCGTGCGATCCGGGTGACGCCGACCGAGAAGACCGGCCCGATCCTTCCGAGTTTTCCGACCGCCCATACGGCGGTGACAAACAGTTATGCGCCAGAAGTGGACTTCACCTATATGGCGACTAGGCACATCGGTGCCGAACTGATCCTGGCCACGACGAAGCATCACATCGAAGGACGCGGCGCGCTTGACGGGCTCGGCAAGGCAGGACGAACCTGGGTGCTTCCGCCAACGCTCACGCTTCAATATCATTTTGCGCCCAACGCACATATTCGGCCCTATGTCGGCGCGGGCGTCAACTACACGATCTTCTATTCGGAAAAGGCCAGCAATGCGCTCCAGTCGGCTATTGGTGACACGAAGCTGAAACTGAAGGACAGCTTCGGCTATGCCCTGCAGGCCGGCGTCGATATCGACATTACCCCTCGCATTTTCCTCAACATTGACCTCAAATATATCGACATCGATACCACGGCCCGTCTGACGACGGGCAGTCTGATCAACCGCGAGCGTGTCCACCTCGACCCTCTGGTGCCTGGTATCGGCATCGGCATGCGGTTCTGAGCAATGCAAGCCGCCACGAACTTGGTCCCACCGATGGGTTGGTACATGATCGACGAGATCGACCTGATCGCGCTGCTCATCGACCACGCCGAGCTTGCCTGTCTTTGCGATATGCTGGAATCGGTTGCGGGCGCTCTGCCGACCCTTCCGGAAGAAGATGACGCAGCCTGGGTTTGCCACGAGCTTGAGAACCGGCTTCCCACCCATGAAGCTCGAGAGCGCAGGTTTTTGGAAACCGTTTTCGCCCCACGGACGATGCCGAACGGCGAAGCGGTCATTGATCGTATGCGCTGCCGCAGCGCGTCACAGGTTGTGCAAGCGCAGGACCTCGTCGCGGCTCTCCGGCCTGGATGCTCTCCACTGCCTGCAACAACATTGGGATATATGCTTCGCTGCTTCTTCGAAGCGTGCCGGGCCGATATGGCGTTCGAGGAACTGGCGATCCTCGGGCTCGCGGAGCAGCGTCTTACGCCCGCGGCACGAACACTATTGCGCGACAGCCTCGGCCGGCGCTGTCGCGCCTAGCGGCCACGATCATTCAGGCAGCGTCGGCCATTCGCCTGAGCGCGTCGCGCTTGAGTATCGTCACCGCGCGACCGCCCGGCAGGGCAATCACGCCGGCCATCTTGAGCTTGGTCATTTGCCGGCTGACCGTTTCGATGGTGAGGCCCAGCACATCGGCGATTGCGCCTCGGGAAAGAGGAAGATCGAAGGTTACCGGTCCATTGGCGCTGGCGCTATAGCCCCCGATCCTCTCGAAAGTTTGGAGCAGAAAGTCTGCGATCCTCTCGCTGGCACTTTGACGACCGAGTAGAAGCATGCGCTTGCGCGCATCGCTCAGCGTATCGAAGGTACGGCGCAGGAGAGCCTGGGTCATCCCGTTTCGCGTCGACAGAAACCCTTCGAAATCGGACTTACGAAAGGTGCAGATTTCCGCGTCTCCCAACGCCGTCACTGTGAATTCGAAGCTGCCCACGAAGGGCTGTCCCACGAAGTCCGACGGATAGAGTAAGCCGACAATCTGTTCGCGGCCGTCGGCGGTCAACGCGCTGACTTTCAGGATGCCCGAAAGGACGTTCGCGCAACGACGGCTCTCCTCTCCTGCCCAGGCGATCGATTCGCCGCGACGTAAACGGCGGCGCCGGCCAAGCTTGTGCAGCGTGATGAGGTCTTCACCGGCAAGCGTTCCGCACAAAGAGTCCCGGCGAACCGCGCAATCCATGCAAACAGATGTCGGAAACCTCTCCTCACCATCGGGCCAATCCAAGGTTGTGCAGCTACCGAGCATCTTCATCCCCACTCACGCATCTACGCCGGCGGAGTTCAGGGTTCAGGCCGGCAACGGTTTCCGAAAGCTCAGTTTCGTCCGGCACCGTCTCCCCATTGGGCAAGTGGACCTCGTGCCAGATGCCGTTGAGGAGACTGAAGCCGACCGCGAGGCCGAGCCCGAGAACTCAAGCGAAATACCATGTGGCGATGTGCCTGCTATCAGTATTAATCCGGATGCGTGGGAATGACCGCGGTCGTTAGACGCCCCCACATGATCTTGTAGGCCCAGGCGGTGCCACAGGACGCCGTTCTGTTCGCCGAGATGACCCGGGACAACCTGCTGCTGACCCTCGAGGCCGTGGCCGATGCCGAGCTATGGGCCATGTTGCATGTCGCCGTGATCGATGATCGACCGGTAGCACTTCTGGATGGCCTCAACACTGGGTCGGTGAGAATGACATCGGACTTTCGGGTGGAGAGCGCCGGCGCCTCTCACTGGGTCGCACCTATCTCGCTCCTGTGCATGGGCTCCTGCGGGAGAACCTCAGAAGGCCTGGATCATGAAAGCGCGTTTGGTGGTCGAATGGCTGGACAAGAATCTGAATGTGTGACCGGCAGCGTCTGATTCTCGTCAGCCACCGCCTGTCCCGCGCAAGCGATCGGGCGATCGAAGCGCTCCACATTCTGGCGGGACACCAACTGGCCGCTTCGTCAGTGATGTCCATCGTTGCGTAATTTCCCCAAGGGCGAGCCATCGTGCGGTAGGGTAGCATTGCAGCTGAAGGAGTCGTTCGATGGCTGACGCGGCAAAGGGGCATGCCCGACATGTGGCGATCCTCATCCATCCCGATCCACAGAGCTTCAATGCCGCCATCGCACACGCCTATTGCGAGACAGTTCGGGAATGCGGGCAAGAGGCAATCCTGCGTGATCTCTATGCGATGAAGTTCGATCCGGTACTCAAGAACGAAGAACGGCCCGACAGGCGTGGTTTCGAGATCGCGCCTGACGTGCGTGCCGAACTCGAAGCCATCGAAGGTTGTGATGTTGTGGCGCTCATCTATCCGATCTGGTTCGGCCTGCCGCCGGCCATGATGAAAGGCTACGTCGATCGCGTGATCGGCGCGGGCGTCACGCCGCATCAAGTCCAGGATGGCGCAGGACGAGGCCCGTTGACCGCAGGCCATATGATCACGATCACGACATCGGGCGCCCGCGACGCATGGCTGGACGAACAAGGGCAGTTGGACTCGCTGCGGGAATTATCGAGCCGATATCTCTTCCGGGCCTTTTCGATGAAATCGGCTGACTATCTTCACATCGGCAGTATCGTCGAAGGCCTGCCCACACGCTTCATCGACGAGCATCTTTCCGATGTCCGTGAGCGGGCGCGCAAGATCTGCGCGAGGCTTGCCGTGGAACAATATGGCGCTGCGGCTCCGCCTTCGATCTCGGACGGAAGTTGAACGACACCATCCTAGGCCGGATCGACATTCATCGTAACCAAATCATGGCTGCGGCGAGATGGACGAAGCCGGTGAAGTGGCTGGCACGTCGATCATAGCGGGTAGCGAATCGCCTGAAATGCTTCATACGCCCAAAGCATCGTTCGATCTGATTGCGATGCTTGTAGGCGGCTTTGTCGTGGGGGATGAAGACCTTGCGGTTTCGCTTGGAGGGGATCACCGCCTCGGCCTTCATGCCGGCGATCAATTCGCGCAAGTCGTTGCTGTCATAGGCTTTGTCGGCGAGTACCGCCTTGGCCTTCTGTCCTTTCAGAAGATCGGCAGCGGCGGTGATGTCGTGCGCCTGGCCAGCCGTGATCCGGAAGCGCAACGGCCTTCCCAACGTGTCGGCCAGCATATGGACCTTGGTCGTCAATCCACCTCGGGAACGCCCCAGCGCCTGGTCCTTGGCCCCCCTTTTCCGGTCGCTGCCTGCTGGTGGGCGCGAACGATGGTACTGTCGAGCATGAGGTAGGTGTTGTCCCGGTCGGCTGTGAGCGTGTCGAACACCCGTTCCCAGACACCGCTATGGCACCACCGGCTGAACCGGCGGTGCACTGTCTTCCAGCGACCATAGCGCTCCGGCAGGTCACACCAGTGTGCGCCCGAGCGCAACACCCATAAACAACCGTTCACGAACAAGCGGTTATCCGACCCTGTCCGCCCGGGATCGTTCGCCTTGCCGGGCAGCAAAGCCGCGATCTTCGCCCACTGTGCTTCGTTCAACTCGTATCGCTTGATCCCCATCGCCAGCTCCGCGCTTCAACACGGGGCCTCATGAATCAGACATCTTTCACTTTGGGAATCTGGAGGGTTCTGTGAGGTCGCGCGGCGATGATCGTCGGGCTTGGCGCGGTGCGCGACCTCATTGAAGCCGGATTGAACTAACCCGCTGACGCGGCCACGCGCTATGGGATTAGTGTTGCTCCGCCCGGTGCTGGCGACTGGCTTTGGGTAACGCGATGCGCTCTCGGCGGTGGTCGTGACACCGAACCGCCGGTGTTGGTCGAGGCGATCGACGCGCCGACCGGCATTTTGGGTTGGGTCGCCGGATGGACGCCTGCTCAGCGGGTGGATCGGCAAGATACCGGACACGGGGCATCATCGCGTCCGTCGAGGCTGATATCGCGACGCCGTCAGGATCAATGTTCGGATCGAAGCGCGAGCTCATGACGTATCAGGCGGCGGTCGTGGCCGGGCCCGCCAATGTGGCAGTGTGGCCGTGATGCGTAGAATGCCGCCGCAGCAGGGGCAAACGGTTGGGTCAAAGCGCGGAAGCGACCTGGTGATCTCACCGGTCGCGGCGGTTGGCGCGGGCTGCGTCGCCACCAGAAGTTGCCGGATGATCGCGAGTCGAGCCCGGCGGCAGCCATTGGCGAGGAAGCCATAATGCCGGATGCGATGGAAGCCGTCGGGCAGGCAATGGATCAGGAAGCGCCGGATGAACTCGTGCGGATCGAGTGACATCAGCCTTGGCGCGTTGCCGCGTCGATAATCGCGCCATCGGAAGGTCACGTCTGTGTCGTTGGCGCTGACCAGGCGGCTGTTGGCGATGGCGACGCGGTGGGTGTAGCGACCGAGATAGGCGAGAACATGCTCGGGCGAGCCGAATGGCGGCTTGGCAAAGACGATCCAGTCCTTGCGACGAAGCTGTCGCACCAATCCGGCAAAGGCTTCGGCATCATCGAGCCCGGCGAGCGTGCCCGAAAAGCGTAGCTTGCCGGCCAGATGAGCGGCCTGAAGCCGTTCGAGGAACAGCCGCCGGAACAGGCGGGAGAGCACATGGACCGGGAGAAAGAAGCGCGGCCGACAGGCGAGCCAGCGTTCGCTATCCACGAGCGCGCCGCCGGGAACCAGGCAGTGGATATGCGGATGATGCGTGAGCGCCTGCCCCCATGTGTGGAGGATGGCGAGGAAACCGATCTCGCCGCCAAGGTGTCGAGGGTCGGCCGCAATGGTCTTCAGCGTCGCCGCCACCGCATCGAACAGGATCGCATAGACGGCCACCTTGTTGTGGAAGGCGATCTCGGCGGCCTCCGCCGGCATCGTGAACACGACGTGGAAGTACGGCACCGGCAGAAGATCCGCCTGACGATCGGCGAGCCATTGCTCGCGCGTCGTGCTCTGACATTTTGGGCAGTGTTGGGTTGGACGGCTCCCAACGGCATCGTGATGTGCCAGGATGAGGTCGTTGAAACACTCACATGA
>NZ_JAZDXA010000076.1:0-8238 GCF_040170545.1 Sphingobium sp. MK2 | reverse complement strand
TTCTCTAAACCAAATCAGATAGTTACGCTACGATCGCCAACCCAAAACCGTGCCCCCGGTGCATAAGACGGGTTAGAGGTGGTTCGCCCTACACTGGTGATCCGAGGGTTGCTCGGGTGGGCCGAGCCGATCCTCACACGAGGAGGACGAACCTCATCGCAATTCACGATGCAACATGTTCGCAGGTCGTTGAGCGCATCATGGGGATCGGCTCTGAATTTCGGGTCGAGAGGAGTCAGGGCGAAGACGTTCGGTAAGGCTTCAGCCGTCATAGGCTCGCGTCTGCCGGTCCAGCCGCTCAAGAAATCCGACCGCGGCGCTGAGAAAGGCGTCGTTGCGATCACCAGCCACCATGTGCGACGCGCCGGCGACATCGGTGAACTTTCCGTTCGGAAGCTGCGCGACGAAGGTTTCCGCCGCCTCCCGAGAAACCAACTCGCTCAGCCGACCCCTGATGAGATGCACCGGAAGCGTCAAGCCGGTCAATCGGGCTTGGAACGCGTCGGCATCCCGCAAGGATCGACAGCTTTGCATGCCAGAGACAACGCCGGGATCCCAATGCCAGCGGAACCGCCCGTCATCGCCCTGCTGCAGGTTCTTGGCCAGTCCAGAATGATCCGCTGGCCGCGGTCGGTGAGGTAGATAGGCCGCAATGACGTCTGCGGCCTCTTCAAGGTTGCCAAATCCCTGGGCGACATGGGCGTTCATGAACTCCATGACCTTGGCGGCGCCGTCTGGGTCCATGTTCGGAACGATGTCGACCAGGGTGATCGAGCTGAAACCCCCGGGCGCGATCTCGGCCTCCGCGTACAGTCCGGCGAGACCGCCGAGCGACGCGCCGATCAACGCCGGACGGCCACCCATCGCGCGCGCGACCTCCGCGAGATCTTCCGAGAACCGCTGAATCCCGTAGTCGCCCGTCGGTGACCAGCCACTCTCGCCGTGGCCGCGAAGATCGAGCGTGACCACTTCCCAGCCCCGATCCGCAAGCGCCGCCGCCGTCTTGGCCCAGGCATGCCGTGTCTGGCCGCCGCCGTGCGCCATGAGTACTGAGCCGCGCGTTGGCCGACCATACATATCTGCGGCGAGGTCGAGGCCATCGGTTGTTCTGAAGATCGCTCGGCTTGGTTCATTCATAGGTGATCTCATTTCTGCGCCCGACCCGACAGCCCGCATTTCGATCGCCTCTACCGGGCGGTCCCGCTTAAGTATTAGCGCATCGTTGTCTCCCTCGCCAGTGTTGGCTGCAGGTGGAGCGAAGCGGAACCGGAGGGTGACCTGGCGAAGGAACGACCTCTGAAATCGTGTAGCGCTCATGGTCGCGGGTAGTTTTACTGTAGAATTCCGAGCCTCTCCGATTCCAGCAGCGCTTGGACTCTGTTCTTGACTGCCAGTTTGGCAAATAGATTGCGAATGTGCCATTTGACGGTGTCTTCACTTATGCGATGCTTGGACGCGATATCACGATTAGAGAGACCTTCTCTTATCCTTTGAAGCATCGCCAGTTCCTTTCTCGTGAGCACAACCGAAGTTATGCTTCTCGGCGAGCGGACGCGATAGTCGCCGGGCGCGGGTTCTCGACGCCCCAATTCCTCCTCGCTCGGAATCAGATTTAACAGTGGCGTCGAGATGGGTCCAAGCGCTTCCAGATGCCACCGTTCATCGAGGAATGTGCGATAACATCCAAGTCGCGAAGCAATGGCGATCGCGTCGGCTACGCGCTGTTCAGACACGGCCGATCTTCCTGTCCCGGCACAAGCAACGGCGGTGCAGAGTAACGCCGCAACCTCCAGCCGGCCAAGTTCAAATCGGCGTGCATGGTCTAGAGCGACGTTTGCAAAGCGGTTGGAAATGTGAAACTTCCCCTGTCGCGCCGCAATGCGCGCTTCCGTAAGCGATTGCCGTGCGCGGAGATACGGTCCATGTGTCGAGAGAAAAATTGGGTGATTGTGGTTCGGCAAGGTGGAGAGCGCCTGCTCCGCGCTCTCTGCAACGAACATATCCGCGAGCGTCAGTCGCGCCAGGACCTCAAGCCGGACGAAACCAGATTCTCCCGCTATCACGCGCATCTCGTTAAGAAGCTCGGCAGCACGTTTTGGATTGCCCTTGCAGCGGGCAATTGCTGCAGCGGTGCGATAGGCCGAGAATGTAAAATCGACAATGCCATGCCGCCGTACAAAATCAAGAATCTCGTCGACGTGTGCTTCTATGCCGTCAAGTTGGTTCGCCTCGTACTGAATTTCTAGTTCCAGCGTGTTCAGAAGGTTTACTGAGAAAGGGGTCGTGTTGATTTGAGCATTTTCGTCACCGCGCGCTTTTTTGAGTAAGGCAGCACCTGCGCGCATATCTCCTCTTGAAAGCTCGGCGAGAATCATGGCGCCGTAAAGCCATCCCAGTGCGTAGTGGTGATCCGCGATGTTGTTTACCGATGACGTCTCCAAGGACAGTGTCCTTAAATCACCAAACCGGTGCTCGCTGGCCGCAAGGAAGCAAAGACAGGTGAGCACAGCACCTTTGCTGACGAGGTCCGCCTCGTTATAGACTTTCATCCAGGCTTCGCACTGACGCCGACTTTCCGACAGATTGTCGCCGGTTGCTTCTCCGATGGCTTCGATGAGGTCGCACCAGCACTCTATTTGTCGGCGTACTTGTTGATCAAGACCGCTAAGTTCCGTGGCCCGCAAATCAGCCAACAGCCCACTCGCCCGCCGGTGGTCGTGACTAAAAATCTGGGCCCAGGCCAGGCCAAGGGCGATTGTTGGAGAACCCGAAATAACAGCAGCGGAAAAACTGCCTTGCCAAAACTGGATTTGATCTATCTCGCCTTCCCGCAGCGCAATATCCATCATATTTTCAGACGCGACATCAGCGGCCGATTCGTTCTCACCTGCGCGTAAGGAGAGATTGATGCTGTCGCGAATGTTGTTGTTTTGTCTTTGCCATTGGGCGGCGCGGGCGAGCAGGTTCGGCTTCAAGCCGGGGTTTTCCACCGAGAATCTGTGCTCTAGAAATTCGCGAAGCAAAGGGTGGAACTCATAACCTGTCTGCGATCGGTCCAGAGGCTGGAGAAGCATCTGCTCGGTGGAAAGTTTGTCAATAAAATAAGCCGCATCGTTTCGTTGGAACGCATGGTTGAAATATTCTGCTGATACCGATCCAAGAATGGAGGAGCAGAGACAAAATTCTCGAATATCATTAGGAAGTGAGTGTAGTATTGTGCTCCGGAAATATTTATCCAAGTCAATATCTACGCCTGTGATGCCGTTGACTATAAGGCGATTGGTTGAGTGGTTCTCCGATGCTGCTTGCATCAAAAGGCAGAATATCTCTGGCCAACCTTGGGTGCGCTTCCAAAGCGAATAAGTTTCAACTTCTGAGGCTGCTCGCCTTTCCTCGGTGAGCCCGACTGCTTTTGCTTCGTCGAAATTGAAGGCAAGCGCGTCATGTCTTAGCTCGTGGGTTTCTCGTCGCGCTTTCATGCGCGCAAAGCCGATGTCTGCCGAGCTTGCCGCGATGAATTCCACTTCGGCTGGCGTCGCCAGCATGAAGGCCTCGATCTCGTCTATCGAATGCAGATCAAATTCGAGATCATCGAAACAGATGAGAACCTTCGATCCTAGTCGATCCTTGGTCTCCCATAGCCAAGTGGCGAGGTCATAGAGGCTGCGAGGACATTCTCTCGGCCGCAGCGGGGGCGGCGTGTCGTGGCCGCCGGCCTCTTGGGTAGCGGCGAGCTGCGCGCAGATACGGTCCGCGAGGAGTTGCAGATCGCCCCGGCATTCTTTGATGGAAACCCATGCCGCCGCAGCACAGGCTTGCCGACGATCGGCCCAATGCTGTGCCATCGCGACAGTCTTTCCGTAACCTTGAGGCGCGCGAAGGAGATAGCAGCGCGTCGGCTTTTCGGCAGCGAAGAGGCGAGGGCGCGAAAGGCATCCGGAGGCCAACGACGCCACTCGCTCATTGATAGAGCCTGTGGGAGGCTGTGCCCTTTGTCGCGGGCTAGAGTCGGTCTCCCGAGGCCGCATCTCAAATCCGAGCGGATGAGTCGACGCAGGCTCATCCGCTCGAATGCCTCTCACTTTCGCAGATGCTGTGTCTGTTTTTACATGCGTCATCGGGGCGGAACTATAGCAGCAGGCCGCCCGTGTGCAATCCAGAACCACTCTTTAGTGTGGGCTTTGGGCCGATTGGGTTGGCCGACCGCAGGCCCTCACTCGCCGTTCGTATGCGTTCAAGGCAGTGTCCGTGTCATCAACTTTCAATCTCCGGCTGTTAGTTAGGCTGCGATCTCCGCGATCTCCTTCAGGGCGAAGGCGGGTTGCCCAGCTCGGGACTTCGCCCGTCGAGAGTTGAACTGCCTTGGTTTGACGCGTCAGCTTTTCCGCGCGAACACCAGGTCGGAGGCCAATGCCGTGTCCGGCGCAGAATTCCACCGGCTTCAAGGGGGGCGATGCGGCGCCGGGACGTTCCGGAGCCACGCTTTGGACAGCGGCGGGCGATGATAAGGCGCGATGAGTTCCTCGCCGACCAGCGTTACGGCTCCCTCAAACCAATATTGACGAAGCAGGGCGGTGACCGTTTCCCCCGGCGTGGCCCGCGCCAAAGATCACCACATGCGCGTCCGATCGGCTCACAGAAGCCCTCTCGCCCAAACCGAGCGCCTCGCGCGCGATGTCAAAGCACCCGCCGCGCCTGCGAGCCTGCTCCAAGCATAAGGGGGCCTGAAGGGGAGGGGTTGAAAACCACACTTTAGTGGGGTTGTTCCGTGCCTTGCCGAACCCCATTCGCTGAGGACTGTCAATTAGAACTGATTTTAGAACACAGTGAATGTGTCTTCCAATGGGATGAGGAGAACGCCGGATGAGCACCATCGCATGAAATCCGTCCACCGAACCGGCGCCAGCACCTTGCTGGTATCGAAGCCCGCCGCTGCGCCCAAAAAGAAGACTAGGAGACTAGAGATGACTCAGAAGGAGACCATGAGATGACTCAGGCTGCTGCGACCGCCGATCGCGCCGATGCATATTCGATTCCGCTGGACAGGATCAACGTCGCCGATCCGGCGCTGTTCCGCGACAACATGATGTGGCCCTACTTCGAGCGCTTGCGCAAGGAAGATCCGGTTCACTACTGCAATGACAGCCAGTACGGGCCGTACTGGTCGGTCACCAGGTTCAAGGACATCATGAGCGTGGAAACCAACCACAAGGTGTTCTCGTCCGCGTCCCGCTCCGGCGGCATCACGATCATGGACAACAATGCGGCGGCGTCGCTGCCGATGTTCATCGCGATGGATCCGCCCAAGCATGACGTGCAGCGCAAGACGGTGACCCCGATCGTCGCGCCGGAAAACCTCGCCAAGCTCGAAGGCCTGATCCGTCAGCGCACCCAGAATGCACTCGATGCGCTGCCGGTCGGTGAGACCTTCAACTGGGTCGAGCGCGTCTCGATCAACCTGACCGCGCAGATGCTGGCGACGCTGTTCGGATTCCCGTTCGAGGATCGCACCAAGCTGACGCACTGGTCAGACGTCACGACTTGCGAACTCGGCACCTGCGGGGTCGAGACCGAAGAGCAGCGCATCAAGGAGATCCAAGAGTGCGGGGCCTATATGACCAAGCTGTTCAACGAGCGTGCGAACTCTGATCCGCAGCCCGATCTGCTGTCGATGCTGGCGCACTCGGAAAACACCCGCAACATGAGCCCGGAAGAGTTCATGGGCAACATGGTGCTGCTGATCGTCGGCGGCAACGACACCACCCGCAACTCGATGAGCGGTGGCCTGCTCGCGCTCAATGAGAATCCGGAGGAATACCGCAAGTTGTGCGCGGACCCGACACTGATTCCGTCGATGGTATCGGAAATCATCCGCTGGCAGACGCCGCTGGCGCACATGCGCCGCACGGCGCTGGAAGACTTCGAACTCGGCGGCAAGCAGATCAAGAAGGGCGATAAGGTCGTGATGTGGTACGTCTCGGGCAACCGTGACGGCGACGAGATCGAGAACGCCGACCGGTTCATCATCGACCGTGCCAATCCGCGTCATCACCTGTCGTTCGGCTTCGGCATCCATCGCTGTGTCGGCAATCGCCTCGCGGAGATGCAGTTGCGCGTGCTGTGGGAGGAAACGCTCAAGCGATGGCCGAAGCCCGGGCAGATCGAGGTCGTGGGCGAGCCGCGCCGGGTTTTCTCGACCTTCGTCAAGGGCTTCGAGGCGCTGCCGGTCCGGATCAATGCCTGAGCGATCGACGCAATGAGCGCGAACGTCGTGATCGTCGGCGGCGGGCACGCCGGTGGGCAGGCGGTGGCCAGCCTGCGGCAGGGTGGCTTTGACGGGGACATCACCCTCGTCACGGCCGAACAGAGCCTGCCGTACCAGCGGCCGCCGCTGTCCAAGGCCTACCTCGCCGGCGAGTTGCCGCGCGAGCGCCTGCTGATGCGGCCGTCCGCCTTCTACGAGGGCGCGGGAGTCGATGTGCGTCTGGGCATCGAGGTGACCGGCCTCGACGCGGGGCGCCGTAGCCTGACGCTGTCGGACGGAGGGCAACTGACGTACGATCATATGATCCTGGCTACCGGCGGCCGGCCGCGGCCGTTGCCGTGTCCGGGCGCGGATCACCCGGCCGTGCACTATCTGCGCACGATCGCCGATGTCGACGCGATGCGTCCCCGCTTCGTTCCGGGCGCGTGCATCGTCATCGTCGGCGCCGGTTACATCGGTCTGGAGGTGGCGGCAGTCGCGATCAAGCACGGGCTGCGGCCGGTCGTCCTGGAAATGGCGCCGATGGTGCTGGCGCGCGTCGCCAGCCCGGAGGTCGCTGGCTTCTTCGAAAACGTTCATCGCGGTGCTGGTGTGGATCTGCGCACCGGTGTCGCGGTCAGCGCGATCGAGGACCGGGACGGCAAGGCGGTGGTGGTGTCGACGGCGGGTGACCGGATCGAGGCCGATCTGGTCGCCGCCGGTGTCGGCCTGCTGCCAAACGTCGAGCTGGCGCAGGCGGCCGGGATCGACTGCGACAACGGCATCGTCGTCGACGCGTTCTGCCGGGCGTCGGCATCGGGGGTCTATGCGGTCGGCGACTGCAGCAACCATCCGAGCCGCCTGTACGGTCGGCGCTTGCGTCTTGAATCCGTGCACAACGCTCTGGAGCAGGCCAAAACGGCGGCGGCTGACATCTGCGGTAAACCGCTGGCGTACGACCAGGTGCCGTGGTTCTGGTCCGATCAGTACGAACTCAAGCTGCAGACCGCCGGTCTGAGTCAGGGCTACGACCAGGTCGTGATCCGGGGCAACATGGCGATGCGCTCGTTTGCGGCGTTCTACCTAAAGGACGGGCGGCTACTGGCTGTCGACGCCGTCAACCGGCCGGCCGAGTTCACCCTGGCCAAGCGCTGGATCTGGGACCGCAAGGCGCCGTCGCCGCAGCAGTTGGGTGACGACAGCATCGAAGCAAAGGCGCTGGCGGTATGATTTCATACGCGGCCGAGTGCCGCATCCCCAATTTTTTCGAATTTCCGCATGATGCGGATCAACACTAAAAGGGTTACAACGTGACCAAGATCACTTTCATCGAATTCAACGGAACCGAGCGCAGCGTTGATGCCGAAAACGGCCAGTCGCTGATGCGGTCGGCGGTCGACAACTTAGTGCCCGGCATCGACGGCGACTGCGGTGGCGCCTGCGCCTGCGCGACCTGCCACTGCTACATCGAGGGTCCGCTGGCGGGAAAACTGCCAGAAATCGGCGAGGCCGAGCGCTCGATGTTGGAGATGGTCGAGGGTGTCACCGCCGCGTCGCGGTTGGCGTGTCAGATCACCGTGTCCGGCGATCTCGAAGGCTTGGTCGTGCGCACCCCGCAATCGCAGCACTAAACCGGCGTCTCCGTTCACTGTTTCAGCCGGTGCGTTACTGTAGCGCACCGGCTGCACGGCGCCCCGAGAACAGGTAGTCCGCTAGTACCTCTGCACAGAGGTTTTGACGGGTTGGGCGTCACAGGGCGAGGCACCGTTCGTGCTGCGATCCGACCGCGCAAGGGCCGCATCCAGCACCGGCCGGAACAGCTCGAAGTCTACCACCGCACTCAGTCGGTCCAGCGGGTCGCCCGCCGCCGACAATGCCGCAAGCCGCTCATCCACATCGAAGAAACCGTGCTGTACCGTAACCGTCCGATTGTTACCGCGGCTTATGGGCCTTGAAGCGCGCGGCGAGCTCGGGATCGTCGATAAAGTCATCGA
>NZ_JAZDXA010000008.1:0-37737 GCF_040170545.1 Sphingobium sp. MK2 | reverse complement strand
ACAATGGATTGCTTCGCTGCGCTCGCAATGACGAAGAAAATAACCCTCAGCGCATCACGCTGTAGCCTATCAGGCCGGGCGATGCCGGGCGGTCAGGAAATAGTTGATCGCCTTGTTCTCTGACAAAGTGAAGCCACGCGCCGGGTCGAAGGTCAGGCCGCTGCTGTCGATGACGTCTAGGCCTGCGGCGTCGAGCAGGGCGGTGAGTTCTTCGGGCGTGAGGAACTTGCCCCAGTCATGCGTCCCCTTGGGAATGCCGCCGATGCTTTCGCCGATGGTGATCATGGCGATGCGCGACAAAGGCGTGCGGTTGGGGGTGGAGAGGATCATCAGCCCGTCGGGCGCGAGCTTGGCGGCGAGCGCGGCGACGAAGGCGGCGGGGTCGGCGACATGCTCGATCACTTCCATCGAGGTGACGAGATCATAGTTGCTGTCGGTGACGTCCTCGACCGGGGTTGCGCGATAATCGATGGTCAGGCCCTGAGTCGCGGCATGGGCGGCGGCGGCGGCGATATTTTCGGGCGCTGCGTCCAGGCCCGTGACGGTGGCACCCAGGCGGGCGAGCGGTTCGGTGAGCAGCCCCGCGCCGCAGCCGACGTCGAGCGCACGTTTGCCGGCAAGCGGCTTAAAAGATTGGGCGTTTGTCGGCCAATGGGTGTCGATCGCGGCGCGGATATAGGTCAGGCGCACGGGGTTGAGCTTGTGCAGCATCGCGCTGGAGCCGTTGGGGTCCCACCAATCGGCGGCCATCGCCCCGAAATGGGCGGCTTCCTTGGGGTCGATCGTTGCCGTTGCGTTGCTTGCCATATCCGTATCCGCTGCTAAAGAAGCGCCGTTTCGCCCTTCTGGGACATTTTCTTACTCACCAACTAGCAGGTTCGACAAGCAAATGGCGCGCATCGTGATGAAATTCGGCGGCACCTCCATGGCGGGGATGGAGCGAATTCGCAACGTGGCCGCGCGGGTAAAACATGTCGTGGCGCAGGGGCATGAGGTCGCAGTGGTCGTGTCGGCGATGGCGGGCGAGACGGACCGGCTGGTGGGTTTCTGCAAGGAAGCCTCGGCGCTCTATGATCCGGCCGAATATGATGTCGTGGTCGCGGCGGGCGAGCAGATCACCAGCGGGCTGCTGGCGATGACGCTGAAAGCGATGGGCGTGGATGCGCGGAGCTGGCTCGGCTGGCAGTTGCCGATCAAGACGGTGGAAGCCCATGCCAAGGCGCGGGTGGACAGCATCGATACCGGCGCGCTGCTGGCCGCCATGGGCGCTGGCCAGGTCGCGGTGATCCCCGGTTTTCAGGGGATGATGGCGGACGGCCGCGTCTCGACGCTGGGCCGGGGCGGGTCGGACACGTCGGCGGTGGCGGTGGCGGCCGCGATCAAGGCGGATCGCTGCGACATCTATACCGATGTGGATGGGGTCTACACCACCGATCCGCGCATCGTGGCGCGGGCGCGCAAGCTCGACCTCGTCACCTATGAGGAGATGCTGGAGCTGGCGTCGGTGGGGGCCAAGGTGTTGCAAACCCGCTCGGTCGGCCTCGCCATGAAGGAAGGCGTGGTCGTGCAGGTGCTCTCCTCCTTCGATGATCCCACCCAGACCGACCTGCCCGGCACGCTGATCGTCAGCGACGAGGAACTGGAAGCCAAGCGCAAGGAAAACAAGATGGAACGTCAGCTCATCACCGGCATCGCCCATGACAAGAATGAGGCGAAGATCATCGTGACGCGCGTGCCCGATCGGCCGGGCGCGGTCGCCAGCATCTTCACGCCGCTGGCCGACGCCGCGATCAATGTCGACATGATTATCCAGAATGATTCGAAGGATAATGAAGAGACCGACGTGACCTTCACCGTGCCGCGCGCGGACCTTGCGCGCAGCGTGGACATATTGGAAGCCAATAAGGATGCGATCGGTTTCCGCCGCATCATCACCGATACCGAAGTCGCCAAGATCAGCGTCGTGGGTGTCGGGATGCGCAGCCATGCCGGCGTCGCCGCGACGATGTTCAAGACGCTGGCCGAACGCGGCATCAATATCGAGGCGATTTCGACCAGCGAGATCAAGGTCAGCGTGTTGATCGACGAGGATGAGACGGAGTTGGCCGTCCGAGTCCTGCATACGGCCTATGGTCTGGACGCCCCGGCGGCTTGACCGACGGGTTGCCTTGGCGGGGCCAGGCACCCCCTAAGTCAGCGTTGCTCTTTACTTCGATCGTCATTCCCGCGAAGGCGGGAATCCATCTCCAGCCCTATCCCCCCGCCGCAAGGCTGGGAGATGGGTCCCCGCCTTCGCGGGGATGACGGGGAAAAAGAGACAGCAGGAAAGACTTTATGACCAACGCCAAGCTTGCCTCCCTCATGGCCCGTGGCACCGACTTTCTGGGGTGCGAGAGTGCGATCCTGTGCGGGGCGATGAGCTGGGTGTCCGAGCGGAACCTGGTGGCGGCGATTTCCAATGCGGGGGCTTTCGGGGTGATCGCATGCGGCGCGATGACGCCGGAACTGCTCGATCGGGAGATTGCGGCGACCAAGGCGCTGACGAGCAAGCCGTTCGGCGTCAACCTGATCACCATGCACCCGCAATTGTTCGAGCTGATCGACATATGCGCCAAGCATGATGTTACCCATGTCGTGCTGGCGGGTGGCCTGCCGCCCAAGGGGAGCATCGAGGCGATCAAGGGTAAGGGCGCGAAGCTGATCTGCTTTGCCCCGGCGCTGAGCCTCGCCAAGAAGCTGGTGCGGTCGGGCGTCGATGCGCTGGTGGTCGAGGGCATGGAAGCGGGCGGCCATATCGGCCCGGTATCAACGAGCGTGCTGGCGCAGGAAATATTGCCCGACATGGCGGCCCAGGTGCCGGTGTTCGTCGCGGGCGGGATCGGCCGGGGCGAGGCGATCGCCGCTTATCTGGAGATGGGCGCGGCCGGTGTGCAATTGGGCACGCGCTTTGCCTGCGCGACCGAAAGCATCGCCCATCCCAATTTCAAGAAAGCCTTTTTCCGGGCGTCCGCGCGCGACGCCATCGCCAGCGTGCAGATCGACCCGCGCCTGCCCGTCATCCCGGTGCGCTCGCTCAAAAATGTCGGGATGGAGAATTTCACCATCAAGCAGCGCGAAGTCGCCAATCTGCTCGACGAGGGCGCGGTCGACATGATGGAAGCGCAGTTGCAGATCGAACATTATTGGGCGGGTGCGCTGCGCCGCGCGGTGGTCGACGGCGATGTCGAGGGCGGGTCGTTGATGGCGGGCCAGTCGGTCGGCATGGTGACCAAGGAAGAGCCGGTCGCCGACATCATCGCGCAGTTGATGACACAGGCCGCCGACGCGCTGGCGCGGCGAGCCGCCTGAAGGCTTGCGACGAACGGAATATTTGGCATATTTCCTCGCAGGCGAATGCCCGGCATGACCGGGGCATAGTCCCAGCGGAGAATTTGATGTTGTCCATGCGCCGTTCCGGCCATCTGTCGCTTGTGTCGCTCGCGGTTCTGGCCGCCTGCTCGACCCCCGTGAAACAGCCGCCCCCTACGCCGCCGCCGCCCGTGGTCGAAACCATCAGGCCGCGTCCGCCCATGGGCGCGGTGGAAGATATGAGCATCCCGGAAATGGAGGATGGCCAATATCTCACGCCCAATCGTAAGGTCACGTCCAATACCGCGCTGTGGCATGTGCGCATGGCGCTGAACGTCGCCGCCTTGTCGTGCCGCAGCCCGGCCGATTTGCCGCGCATACAATATAATCGGTTGCTGCATGTCCACGGGCCGCTGTTGACGAAGGCCAATGAAGCGGTCGATCGCAATTATACGGTGGCCTATGGCGGCGCAGGCCTTGGTGCGCGCGAGCGGCTGAACACGGTCGTCTATAATTTCTTCTCGTTGCCGCCGGTGACCAAGAGCTTCTGCCCGGTGGCCGAAGCCGTTGGTGCGAAGCTGCTGGCGATGCCGTCAAGCGCGCTGCTTGATTATGCGCCCGAAGCGCTGGCCGAGCTGGAAAAGCCGTTCCAGGATTTCTATGCCGCTTATGAGGATTATCTCCGGCGGCTGGCCGAATGGCAGTCGCGCTTCGGCGCGAGCGTGACCGTGGTGGTGTCGCCAACGCCTTTGCCCCCGCCGCCCATACCGCCGGGCGAAGCGCCGCCGCAGGGCTTTTCGCCCAGCGTCACGAGCGCGATGCAGCAGAATCTGCCGCCGCCGCCCGATGCGCCCGCGACGATGCCGTCCGCGCCCGCCCAGCCGGGCGCGGCGGGGCCGCAGTTGATGATCCAGCCGCTGCCCGCCAATCAGGAATAGCGGTCAGTCGCGCGCGTCGAAACGGGCGCGCGCGGCTTCCACTGTGGCGAGGTGGGTTTCGGCCCAGGACCATACGCCGCAAAAGGCGGCGCTCAGGCTGTTGCCGAGCGGGGTCAGCGCATAATCGACATGCGGCGGCACGACGGGATGGACGATGCGGGTGGCCAGGCCATCCCGCTCCATCTGCCGCAGGGTCTGGGTCAGCATCTTCTGGCTGATCCCTTCGATCTGGCGCGCGATCTGGGTGAAGCGGAGCGTGCCCTTTTCCTCCAGCAGTTCCAGCACCAGCAGCGTCCATTTGTCGGCGACGCGGCCGATCAGCTCGTTGACGAGTCGCTCGACGCGCGGGTCGATGGGGGCTGTTTCCCACGGCTGCACCGGACAATTTTCGGCGGCGATAGCGGGTGTGTGGCTTGAATTTTCCATTTCTTACTCTGCGGTATGTATAGCACTTTGTGGTGCCTTCTTTCCAAGAGAGAGCATGGCGGTAGGATGCGGGTCAACCCATTAAGACAAGGAGTGACCCATGCAGACCACAGGCAACACCATTCTCATCACCGGCGGCGGATCGGGCATCGGCGCGGCGCTGGCGCATGAATTTCATGAGGCGGGCAATCAGGTCATCATCGCCGGGCGGCGGCAGGCGGCGCTCGACGCTGTGGTGGCCGACCATCCCGGCATGGCGGCGATGACGCTGGATATGGAGGATGCCGCGGCGATTGTCGCCTTTGCGGACAAGCTGGTCGCGGATTTTCCGGCGCTCAACGCCGTGGTGCTGAACGCCGGCGTGATGATCGCGGAGGAGGGCATCGACCTTGCCATCGCGGAAACGACGGTGGCGACCAATTTGCTGGGGCCGATCCGGCTGAGCCATGCGCTGTTGCCGCATTTGCGGGCGCAGGCGGCGGCGAGCCTGATCACCGTGTCGTCGGGGCTGGCCTTCGTGCCGCTGGCGGCGACGCCGACTTATAGCGCGACCAAGGCGGCGATCCATAGCTGGTCGCAGGGGATGCGCGCGCAACTCAAGGATAGCAGCATCGAGGTGATCGAGATCGTGCCGCCGGGCGTGCAGACCGACCTGATGCCGGGCCATGCCGAGAATGCGGACATGATGCCGCTGGCCGACTATATCGCCGAGACCATGGCGCTGTTGCGGCAACAGCCGACCCCGGCGGAGATCCATGTCGAGCGGGTGAAGTTTCTGAGCGAGGCGACCGAGCGCGGCGAATTCGATCAGGTGTTCGCGATACTCAACGGTCAGGATTGATCGGCGAAGAGGAAGGAGGTAGCCAAATCTTGGTCGCTCCCTAACAGATGGAGACGGACAATGACCGACGTGAATGGCCAATTCTTCTGGTATGAACTGATGACCAGCGATCCGCAGGCGGCGCTGGCTTTCTATGGCGATGTGATCGGTTGGACGGCGCAGCCCTTTGGCGGTGCGCCGGACGACGATCCCTATATGGTCGTGTCGGGCAGTGCGGGGCCGGTGGGCGGCGTCATGGCGATCCCCGCCGAGGCGAAGGATTGCGGGATGCTGCCCTGGTGGGGCGGCTATGTCGGGTCGGGCGATGTCGATGCGGACGCGGCGCGGCTGACAGCAGCGGGCGGGCGCGTGCAGCGCGAGGCGGAGGATATTCCGGGCGTCGGCCGCTTTGCGGTGATGGCCGATCCGGGCGGCGCGACCTTCATGCTGCTCAAGGGCACCAGCCCCGACGAGATGGACCCGGTGCCGCCGATGGCGATGGGGCATGTCGGCTGGCATGAACTCTATAGCGGCGCTTTCGATGCCGACCTGGATTTCTACACCGGGGGGTTCGGTTGGACCAGGGGCGAGGCCATGGATATGGGCGAGATGGGCCTGTATCAGCTCGTTTCGCAGACCGGCGGCAGCGATTTCCAGAGCATGACCGGCGGCATCATGCCGCGGCCCAAGGAAATGCCGGTGCCGCTGTGGCTGTTCTATTTCATCGTCGGCGATATCGACGCGGCGGTCGAGCGCGTGACGGCGGGCGGTGGCACCGTGCTGAACGGACCGATGGCCGTGCCGGGCGGCGGCTGGATCATCCAGGCGCTCGACCCGCAGGGCGCGATGTTCGCGCTGGTGGGGATGCGCGGGGAACAGGCGTCATGAGCGGGGACGCTCATGAACTGTCCGTGACCTGTCCTATCGCCGCGCCGCCCGCGACATGCTGGACGGTGTGGCGCGATCGCAAGGACGCATGGTTCTGCCCCAAACCCTGGCGCGCCGAGGTGATCGAAGAGGATATGCGCCCCGGCGGGCGCAGCGCGGTGCGGATGTTCGGGCCGGATGGCGAGGATAGTGGGCCGATGGAGGGCATTTTCCTGGAGGTCGTGCCGCACGAGCGGATCGTCACCACCGATGCTTATGCGGTCGGCTGGGTGCCGCAGACGCCGTTCCTGACCGCGATCTGGTCCTTCGCGCCGGAGGGCGAGGGCACGCGCTTCACCGCGACGGCGCGCCATTGGGATGCGGATGCCAAGGCCCGGCATCTGGAGATGGGCTTTCATCCTGGGTGGGACGAGACGATGGCGCAGTTCAAGGCGCTGTGCGAGGCGGTGGCGGTGGTGTGAGGCGGGGAGGGGTCTATCGGCCATTCATCGACATTCCATCGATTTCCGGCGCGATCCGTTACCAGACATTCATATGTTCGCCGCGCCTGCTTGTCGTGGGTTTTTCCGGATGCGCCCAAGGTCATCTAAAACCTTGAGACGTTTCAACGGCACGCCCCTATATTCGGTCATTGAGCTGCGGCCGTTCTGGTCTGTCACCGAAAGAAACACCTGCCTCCCAAGTGCGGTTGTGGTGAAGGTTGCCGACAGGGCCTTAAAGTCCGTGACCGTTGCCCCGTTGCTTTGACAAAATTCTGGCAAAACTTCCGCAAAAAGAGCGACGGCGGCTTCAAGTTCATCCGATGGCATTCCACGCACGACGCGACCGTTAAGAAAATCGACCTCAATCAACGCTTCGGGTGATGATGCCGCTTCGCCAAATACATCCATGGGATAGTAGCCGATCACGAATCCCAAGCCGCTAGCCATCGAGTCTGCGAGATTGTGCCCTATGGCGCAAAGGCGATCGTGTTTCATGCCCTAACATTGCCAGAAATTGTGTCGGCTTTCTACCTATGCTCGCTCTGAAGCGGACAGTCTCCCATCCACCCTTGGCGTCATGCCGGGCTTGACCCGGCATCTATTGGCTCGACGGTTCGACGTCGTTGAGAGGACGAGGCTATTGGACCCCGGATGAAGCCTGTCGAAGGGTCCGGGATGACGGGATAGGCATCGCGCCCACCCCCACCCGAAAACCCCTTCCAAAATAGGATTTCGTCTGGTTTATCCTTGCCGATGAAACCGCATCCCGTCGCCCATTGCCCCGCGCCAATGTCCAGCCAGCCCCCGCCGCTGATGCGCGGGTGGCGCGTTGCTGTGATCCAACCGGCACCTCCCTGTGACCTGACCGGCGCGTCGCCAGCACTTCGGCGGCACTTTCCGCGCGCTTTTGCCCCATTTTTCCGCGCAAAATCAGGTCAGCGACGGTGTGAACTTACAGGCTGTGACCCTGCCGTGCCCCTGACCCGCTATGCCTCCTCCTGCGCCAGCACCTCGCCCGGCGGGGCATCCACCCAGCGGCGTGCCACGGTATAATCATGGCCCGCGCGCAAAAAGGCGGCGATGGCCTTCTCGCGCTGCTTGGGGTCGAGCGGCGCGGTGGCATAGGGGCCGACCCGCTTGCGTCGCGCAAAGCGGTCCGCCGCCGCCCAGGCTTCGGCCGCGATCTGCGCGTCGGCCTGCGCCCGGTCTTCCTCGCCGATCCCGGCCGCGCGCAGATCCTGGTCGATCCGCCGCGCGCCATAGCCACGCCGGGCGAGCGCGCCGCTCTTCATCACCGCATAGCCCGCATCATTGATATAGCCCAGTTCCACGAAGCGGTCGGCCAGCCCGTCCGGGTCGGCGGGCTGTTCACCGCCCCAGCCGCGTTCCTTGATCTTGCGCTTGAGATAGCTGAGCAGCTTGCCCCGGCTGGTGGCAAAGCGGGCGACATGGCGCAGCGCCATGTCGCGCATCGTCGCCTCGTCAAGCGGCGGGGGGAGGCGTTTGCCGGACATATTCGCTTCCATGGGCCATGCGCCATGTTTATGCCACAGTCGGGCCGGAATTTTACCGTCCCTTGTCGGCTAAGAGGGAAAGCTGGAGTGCAATATCCGGTGCATGTCGCAGTCAAAGATGATAGCGGCCGCGCTTTCACGATTTTTAGACCATATGGTCACGCCAATATGACGGGTTCGCAAGAGATGATGGCACCAACGCCGACCACCGATGACCTGCCGCGCCGCTTCTCGGACTTCGAGACGCTGGGCGAGGCGCTGGACTATGCGGCGCGGGGCAAGCGGGGCCTGAATTTCCATGATGCGCGCGGCAATCTGGCGCGTCCTTATCCCTTTGCCGAATTGCGCGACGATGCCATCGCCTGCGCCCATCGCCTGATCGCCCATGGCGTCAAGCCCGCCGATCGCGTTGCGCTGGTCGCCGAAACCGGGGCCGATTTCGCGCAGCTTTTCTTCGGCATTGTCTATGCCGGGGCCTGGCCGGTGCCGCTGCCCTTGCCGACCAGCTTCGGCGGCAAGGAAAGCTATATCGACCAGCTCAATGTCCAGCTCAGCAGTTGCGACCCCATGCTGTTTCTCTTTCCCCGCGAACTGGCCGACATGGCCGGGGAATCGGGTCGGCAAAAGGCGGTCGAGAGCATCGCGTTCGAGGATTTCATTGCCCGCGATGCCGTGCCCTGCGCCCTGCCGCAGGCGCGCAGCGATGAGATCGCCTATCTGCAATATAGCAGCGGATCGACCCGCTTTCCCCATGGCGTCGCGGTGACGCATCATGCGCTGCTGTCCAACCTGTCGGCGCACAGCCACGGGATGCAGGTGCAGGAGAGCGACCGCTGCATCAGTTGGCTACCCTGGTATCATGATATGGGCCTCGTCGGCTGCTTCCTGTCGGTCGTCGCCAACCAGGTGTCGACCGACTATATGAAGACCGAGGATTTCGCCCGCCGTCCGCTGGCCTGGCTCGACCTCATCAGCCGCAACGAAGGCACCTCGATCAGCTATTCGCCGACTTTCGGCTACGACATCTGCGCCCGCCGCATGTCCAGCCAGACCAAGGCGCAGGATCGCTTCGACCTGTCGCGCTGGCGGCTGGCGGGCAATGGCGCGGACATGATCCGCCCCGATGTGATGCAAAGCTTCGTCGATGCCTTTGCCGATGCGGGCTTTTCGCCCAGCGCCTTCCTGCCAAGCTATGGCCTCGCCGAAGCGACGCTGGCCGTCACCATCATGCCGCCAGGCGAAGGCATCATCGTCGAACTGGTCGAGGAAACCGACCTGTCGGGCGGCGACGCGACCGAAGGACGGCCGCAGCGCTTCCGCTCGATCGTCAATTGCGGCAAGCCCGCCAAGGACATGGTCGTGGAAATCCGCGACGAAGATGGCGGCCCGCTGCGCGAGCGGCAGATCGGCAAGGTGTGGACCACCGGGCCAAGCCTGATGGTCGGCTATTTCCGCGATCAGGCCGCGACCGATGCCTGCATGGCCCCCGATGCCTCTGGCCGCGTCTGGCTCGACACCGGCGACATGGGCTATTTGAGCGACGGCTATCTCTACATTGTCGGCCGCGCCAAGGACATGATCATCATCAACGGCAAGAATCACTGGCCGCAGGATATCGAATGGGCGGTCGAACAACTGCCCGGCTTCAAGCAGGGCGACATCGCCGCCTTCGCCATCACCACGCCGGGCGGCGAGGAGGCCCCCGCCGTGCTGGTCCATTGCCGCACCTCGGACAATGAGGAACGCTCGCGCCTGCGCGACCAGATTCGCGAGCGCGTGCGTGCCATCACCGGCATGAACTGCGTCGTCGAACTGGTGCCGCCGCGCACCCTGCCGCGCACCAGTTCGGGCAAATTGAGCCGTTCCAAGGCGCGCAACCTCTATCTGACCGGAGAAATCCGCCCCTACGACATCGCCGCCTGATCTTTCCGACCCCAGGGTTACCGAATCATAACCCATCGCCGTTATCGCGGCACGGTGGGCAAAAGGGATCACCAGAAAAACGACCCGGAATGTCGGGAACGGATAAGCCTTCGGGCGATGATGGGCCTTGGCGATATCGCCGATGACGCCCAGCATCGCGTGTTGGAGGCGCAGTTCCGCGCCGCTGACAGTGTCGCGCTGCTGCGCCATGTCATGAATCTTCTGGGCCTGGTCTTTGTCTGGGAAGTCTTCGCGCATTGCTGCTCGCCCATTCTGCTCGGCGGATGGAGCATCGCGCTGGTCGGCAGCATGATCATGGGCCTGTGGCTCGACCGCAGCCGCCGTCGCGCCGACAATGTCGGCTTGGCGGCACGGGATCTACGCCGGCACGGGATAGGGGCGCTGGCGCTCGGCTTGTCCTGGGCCGCCTGCATGATGATCGTGGCGCATGCCGGAGAGACCGAGGAACTTGTCGCGCTCTGGACACTGGTAAGTTGCATCATGGTATGCGGTGCCATCAGCTATGCTGCGACCCCCCTTGCGGCGATCGCGTTCCTGCTGCCCTGTATCGCCGGGCTGTGCGCGATGTTCGGCGATGGCCTGCAAATGCCGCTTCATGCTCTGGCGACCAGCTATGCGCTCTCCTTGCTGGCAGGCTGCCTCATCTATGCGCGCACCTTTGCGCGTCAGCATAGCAGCACGGCGGAACTGGCGGAAAAAACCGAAGTCGTCAGCCTGTTGCTGCGCGAATATGAGGAAGGCGGTTCCGACTGGCTGTGGCAGACCGATGCGATGCGGCGCATCAATGGCGCGTCCAGGCGTTTTGCGGAAACGATGGGCCTGACGCCGGACCAGTTGGAGGGCGTGCCGCTGGTCCAGATATTGGCGGGCAGTGCATGGGAAAGCGGGCGGTTTGCCGTCGGCTTGCATAGTCTGGCAGATCATCTCAAACGTCGTGAGAGTTTCTCCAACCTGGTGCTGCCGGTCCAAGTGTCCGGCAAGACGCGCTGGTGGGAATTATCCGCATCGCCGCGCTATGATGACAATGGCGCATTTCTTGGCTTTCGCGGGGTTGCATCGGATGTGACGGTACAACGCGAATCGGCGGACAAGATCGCGCAACTGGCACGGTTCGATCCGCTGACGGGCCTGCCCAACCGCAGCCATTTACGCGAAGTGCTGGATCAGGCGGTCGCGGCGGCGGGTGGCCGTAAGCCCGGTTGCGCCTTCCTGATGGTCGATCTTGATCGCTTCAAATCCATCAACGACACGCTGGGGCATCAGATAGGCGACAAATTGCTGGCCGAGGTCGCGCGCCGATTGCGGCGGGCCTGCCGAGGCCAGGAATTTTGCGGCCGGATTGGCGGCGACGAATTTGCTGTCGTGATACCGGCCGCGCCGGACGGCCATGCCATCGCGCAATTGGCCGACACCATCATCGCCCTGCTCTCCGCCACCTATCAGATTGACGGCCATAGCCTCTATATCGGGGCGTCGATCGGGTCGGCACAGTCCCCCACCGATGGCCGCGATTCCGAGGCATTGATCCGCAGTGCGGATCTGGCGCTCTATCGGGCCAAGGATGATGGCGGTGGCGTGCATCGCGCCTATGAGCCGCAACTCCATGCCAAGGCCGAGGAACGGCGCCTGCTGGAACTGGCGCTGCGCGAGGCGCTGGAAAAGGAGCAGATGCACGTCCTGTATCAGCCCGTCGTAGAAGCCGATAGCGGCCGGGTTGTCGGATTCGAAGCGCTGGCCCGCTGGACGCACCCTGAAATGGGGCCGGTCTCGCCCGCCAAATTCGTGCCGGTCGCCGAAGAAGCGCGGCTGATCGCGCCGATCGGTGAATGGGTGCTGCGCACAGCCTGCGCCCAGGCCGTGCACTGGCCGGACGATGTGCGGGTTGCCGTCAATGTGTCGGCCGAACAACTCACCCACCCCAGCTTTGTCGCGACCGTGGTATCGGCGCTGGCGCAGAGCGGGCTGGATGCGCGCCGCCTGGAGCTGGAAGTGACCGAAAGCGTGTTCATGAGCGAGGATGCCGGTGCGCTGCGGGTGCTCGATCAGTTGCTGGGGCTGGGCATTCAGCTCTCGCTCGACGATTTCGGCACCGGCTACAGTTCGCTGGGCTATCTTAGCCGGACGCGCTTCACCACGATCAAGATCGACCGCAGCTTCGTGGTCGGAGCCTCAAAGGGCGTAGCGGAAAGCCTGGCGATCATTCGCGCCGTCGTCACATTGGCCGAGAGTCTGGGCATGGCGACGACGGCCGAAGGCGTCGAAAATGATACGGAACTGGCCATGGTGCGCGCATTGGGCTGCAAGAAAGTGCAGGGCTATTATTTCGGCCGGCCCATGTCCGCCCAGGATGCGGATGCGCTGTTCCCGATGGTGCCTGAACGGCTGATCGCCTGATCAGCCAGCCTGCAGCAGCCGTTCGACGGTAGTCCAGAGCGCGGCGAAATCCTTGGCTGGGGGGGAGTTGGGCGCGAAGCTCCCCAGCGGTTTCCGGCGCACCGTCATCTGCTCGATCATACTAGCCATCGGAATGGCGGGCCAGCCGGGATGTTCGTCCAGAGCCTTGCGATGCAGGCTGCGGCGGCGATCGACCATCGAATAGACCGGCAGGATCGGCGCATGGGCCCCGCCGCGTTCGACCAGATAGCGCGCGACTTCGCCCATCGCCCGCTGGGACAATGGCGAGGGGATGACCGGGATGACGATCAGGTCGGCGGCGCGCAGCACCTGCTCGCTGGTTTCGGTCAGGCCCGGCGGGCAATCCAGAATGATGCGGTCATAATCCTTGCCGAGGCTTTCGATCAGCTTGGACAGCCGCTTCTTCTTGTCCATCTCCCGGAAAAGATGATCGAGGCTGCGCAGCGAGGTATCCGCCGCGATCAGGTCCAGCCCCGGCACGGTCGAAGGCTGGATCAGTTTCCTGACCTCGACATCCTTGCTGAAGATCGCCTGCGCGGCGTCGCGGCTCTTGCTGTCCGTCGATACGAGCCAACTGGACGCGGCCTGCGGATCGAGATCCCACAATAAGGTGCGGCGCTTCGATATGCTGGCCGATGCCCAGGCCAGATTGATCGCGAAAGTGGTTTTGCCCACGCCACCTTTGAGACTGTAGACGGCGATGGTCGCCAATGCCGGTTCCTTTGCCATGAGGCGTGAAGCTACGGCTTCCGTCCGCCAAAGCAAGCGCTCAATCATCCTCATGTTACGCGACGGTGACGGTGACGCAATCCGTGCCGATTGACAGTCCGGGCGCAGAAACGCATATGGCGACCGCGAATCATTCGCAATATCAATATAAGCAGGTCATCGGGGGGCATCGCCATGCCAAAGTCGCACGTCAATTTTTTGTCTATCACGGCATCGCCGCTTGCGCTGCTGCTCGTTGCGCCCACGCAGGCGCAGACCACCGCGCCCGTCGACGCGGCGGAAACGGACCAGATCATCGTCACGGGTTCCTACACCACCAATGAGAAACTGGGGTCAGCGACAGGATTGGGCCTGCGCATTCAGGAGACACCCCAGTCCGTCACGGTGATGACCACCCAGCGCATGGAGGATCAATTGATCCGAACGCTGAGCGACGTGATGAACAATGCGGCGGGCGTTTCGGTCAAGGCGCTGGACAGTTCGCGCAACGGCTTTTCGGCGCGGGGTTTCGACATCAATATCTATCAGATTGACGGCATCCCGGTGCAGTGGGACCAAGGGTTCAGCGCGGGCGAATCCAATCTGGACGTCATCCTCTACGAACAGGTCGAGATCGTGCGCGGTGCCACCGGCCTGCTGACCGGCGTTGGCAACCCTTCGGCTTCGGTCAATCAGGTGCGCAAACATGCCGACAGCGACCATCTGACCGGAACGCTGACCGCTTCGGCAAGCCGCTGGGACAATTTTTTCGTCATGGGCGATATCAGCGCGCCCATCACCGCCGATGGCGCGGTACGCGGCCGGGTTGTGGCCAAATATGAGGAAGGCGACAGTTTCATCGACCGCCTGCACAACAAGAAACTCGTCCTGTACGGCGTGATCGACGCTGATGTCACGGTGGACACGCATCTGCGCTTCGGGGCCAGCTATCAGGATCATGATGCCAGCGGCACCCAATGGGGCGGCTTGCCGACCTGGTTTTCCGATGGCTCCCGCACGGATTGGAGCCGGTCCCAAAGCATCGGTGCGGACTGGACGACATGGCCGGCGAAAAATGCCACCTATTTTGCCGATGCGACGCAGCAACTCGGCGAACGGTGGCAATTGCGCGTTTATGGCAATTATACGCAGAACAGTAGCGACATGCGATTGCTGTTCCTGTCGGGGCAGCCGGACAAGGATACGGGTCTTGGCATGACGGCCTCGCCCAGTCGCTTTGATGCGCGCCGCAACCAGTTTGACGTCGGCATCCGGCTGAATGGCAGCTATGCGCTGTTCGGTCGCGACCATGAACTGATGGTCGGGGCAAGCTATGCCAAGCAGGATATGGACTTTTTCGGCTATGCGCGCAGCAATGTCGCGGCACCGGGCAATTTCCTGACCTGGGATGGCAGCTATGCCGAACCGACCTGGGGCGCGCGCAGCCATCAGGTGGACCTCGCTACCAAGCAATGGGGCTATTTCGCCTCAACGCGGGTCAACCTGGCGGATTCGCTCAAGCTGATCCTGGGCGGGCGGCTCAATAGCTGGGATCGCACGGGCGGCTATTATGGCATGGCGATCGATTACGGCATCCGCGACAAGTTCACGCCCTATGCCGGACTGCTCTACGACATCGCACCGGGTCATACGCTCTATGCCAGCTATACCGACATTTTCCAGCCGCAGCAGATACGGAACCGCAACGGCCAGTTCCTCGATCCGCTATCGGGCAGCACCTATGAGGCCGGTCTCAAGAGCAGCTTCTTTGGCGGGCGACTGAACACGGCGCTGTCGGTTTTCCGCATCGAGCAGGATAATTTTGGCGTGCAGGATGGCGACATCCCCGTGCCGGGTACGGAAAATGAGCAAGCCTATCGGGCGATAAAGGGTGCCAGAAGCACCGGATTCGAAGTCGAGGCGAATGGCGAACTGCTGCCCGGCTGGTCGGTCAGCGGCAATTACACCCAGTTTCGCGCCAAAGATGCCGATGGCGCGCGTATCAACACGCTGTATGCGCAGAAGCTGCTGCGGCTGTTCACCACCTATAAGCTGAACAGCTTCACAATAGGTGGCGGGGTCAATTGGGAAGGGTTGAGCTATACGGACGCGCTCAATCCGGTGACGGGCGCGGCGGAACGGTTGGAGGTCAAGCCCTATGCGCTGGTCAACCTGATGGGCCGATATGAGTTCAAGCCCGGCTTGTCGGCTCAGGTCAATGTCGAAAATCTGTTCGACAAACATTATTATTCGCAGATTGGTTTCTACAACCAACATGCTTTCGGCGAACCGCGCAACGTCACGCTGACGTTGCAATATCGCTTTTGAGAAGGCGGGGGGCCGGCTCATCGCCTGCCCTCCGCTCCAGCGTCACAGGACGTCGCGCGCCTTTTCCGGCGGGCGGGCGATGACAGCACCTTTTTCCGTGACCACGATCGGACGCTCGATCAGGATCGGGTGCGATGTCATTGCATGAAGTATGTCCGAATCGCTGTCCGTGTTGAGGCCGATCTCCTTCACCACGGCCTCGCCCTTGCGCAGCGCCTGCGCGGGGGTGACGCCAGCTTTGGCGAACAGTGCTTCCAGTTCGGCGCGGCTGGGCGAGGTCTTGAGATAATCGACAATCTCGACCTCGACGCCCGGCGTCGCCTGCAGGATCGCAAGCGCCTCACGCGATTTCGAGCAGCGCGGATTATGCCAGATGCTTGCCTTCATGGCTGGCCGTCGCGGGCCAGCCATTCCTCCAGCCATTTGATCGTATAGTCGCCGTTGAGGAACTCTGGATCGCGCAGCAGCGCCTGATGCAAGGGGATGGTGGTCTTCATCCCCTCGATCACATATTCTTCCAGCGCGCGTTTCAGGCGCATGATCGCGCCTTCGCGGGTGCGGCCATAGACGATCAGCTTGCCGATCATGGAGTCGTAATAAGGCGGCACCTTATAGCCCTGATACAGGCCGCTATCGACGCGGACGTGCATGCCGCCTGGGACGTGATAGCTGGTCACGGTGCCGGGCGATGGGGCGAAGGTGCGGGGATCTTCGGCATTAATGCGGCATTCGATCGCATGGCCCGAAAAGACGATATCCTCCTGCGCGACCGACAGCGGCCTGCCCTCGGCAATGCGGATCTGTTCGCGCACCAGGTCGACGCCGGTGATCATCTCGGTGACGGGATGTTCGACCTGCAACCGGGTGTTCATTTCGATGAAGTAGAATTCCCCATCTTCCCACAGAAATTCGATCGTGCCCGCGCCGCGATAGGCCATGTCGGCCATCGCCTTGGCGCAGATGCCGCCGATGCGTTCGCGATCGGCCTGGCCCAGCACCGGGGAGGGGGCTTCCTCCAGCACCTTCTGGTGGCGGCGCTGGAGCGAACAGTCGCGCTCGCCCAGATGGATGGCATTGCCCTTGCCGTCGCCGAAGACCTGGATTTCGATGTGGCGGGGGTTGCCGAGATATTTTTCGAGATAGACGGTCGCGTCGCCGAAAGCGGCCTTCGCTTCCGATCCAGCCTGCTGCATCAGCGTTTCCAGGTCGTCGGGCGAGGTACAGACCTTCATGCCGCGACCGCCGCCACCCGACGCCGCCTTGATGATGACCGGATAGCCGGCCTTCTCTGCGATTGCCTTGGCTTCTTCCAGGTCGCTGATCGCGCCATCGGAGCCGGGGACGAGCGGCAGGCCAAGCGCGCCTGCGGTCCGTTTCGCCTCGATCTTGTCGCCCATGGTGCGGATATGTTCGGGCTTTGGCCCGACGAAAGCGATGCCATGCGCTTCGACGATCTCGGCGAACTTGGCATTTTCGCTCAGGAAACCATAGCCGGGATGGATCGCGTCCGCGCCGGAAATTTCGGCGGCGGAGATGATCGCGGCGACGTTCAGATAGCTGTCGCGCGCAGCGGGCGGCCCGATGCAGATCGCTTCGTCGGCGAGGCGCACATGCATGGCGTCGGCGTCGGCGGTGGAATGGACCGCGACCGTCTTGATGCCCATTTCATGGCAGGCGCGATGGATGCGGAGCGCGATTTCGCCGCGATTGGCGATGAGCAGCTTTTCAATGGCCATGGGGTATAGCGGCCTTATTCGATCACGATGAGCGGCTGGTCGAACTCGACCGGCTGGCCATTGTCGACGAATACCGCCTTGACCGTGCCCGATACCGGGGCGGAAATCGCGTTCATGACCTTCATGGCTTCGACGATCAGTACGGTTTCACCCGCAGCAACCTGCGATCCGATGCGGGCGAAGGGCGCCGCGCCCGGTTCGGCCGACAGATAGGCGGTGCCGACGATCGGCGAGCGGACCAGCGTTCCGGCGGGCATGGCGGGTTCGGCTGGGGCGGCGGCAGGCGCGGCCACGGGGGGGGCGGCTGCTGCGACGGGCGCGGCGGGTGGCGCGGCATAGACGGGGGCCATGGCCCCGGCCTTGCGCGCGACGCGGATCTTGCGATCGCCGTCTTCGACCTCGATTTCGGTCAGGTTGGTGTCGTCCAGCAGCGCGGCCAGTTCGCGCACCAGGGTAACGTCCACCTGCATCGCGCCCTTGTCTTGCTTGTCGTTCATGGTTGACCCTTGTTTGCCATTCTAACGTATCTCTAGCGGCCAGCGCCTATGCCGGTTTGCGGCAAAGCGCAACTTTGTAACGTCCGGCCGATCGAGCGCAACGCTGTATGCGCCGATGCTATAGCTCCAGCGCCGCTTCGAGCGCGAGCATATAGGAGAGGGGCCCAAAGCCCGCGATCGTCCCCTTCGCCGCCATGCCCACATAGCTTTTATGGCGGAAAGGTTCGCGGGCATGGGGGTTGGACAGGTGAATTTCGATCACCGGCACGCTGATCGCCTTGATCGCGTCGTGCAGGGCGACCGAGGTGTGGGTCAGGCCGCCCGGATTGATAATGACGGCATGCGCGCCCTCGCCATGGGCTTCCTGCAACCAGTCGATCAGATAGCCTTCATGATTGGACTGACGAAAATCGAGAACGACATGGGCGCGGGTTGCGGCATCCTCCATTCGTTCGGCGATATCGTCGAGCGTGTCATAGCCATAGATTTCCGGCTCGCGCGTGCCCAGCAGATTGAGATTGGGGCCGTTGAGAACATAGATTTTGCGACTATCCGCCATGGCGATCCCCCTTGCATGTTGCGGCTGGGGCGATGCCGCCCCTATATGCGGCTCAATCCTTAGCCTTTCGTGCCGCGCCAAGTCGAGGCACGTTTCCTTTTTGCAAGAACGGGACCGCATATCGTGAGCGTCGACGGCACCATATCCATCCACATCAATGGCGAGCATCGGCGGGTGCGCGAAGGGCTGACGCTGGCGGCGCTGGCGAGCGAACTGGGCTTCGTGCCGGAAAAGGTGGCGGTGGAGCGCAATCTGGCGGTCGTGCCGCGCTCGACCTTGCAGGACGTGATGGTCGAGGATGGCGATGAATTGGAAATCGTGCATTTTGTCGGTGGTGGCGACATGGCTCCAGCGAGCGACGATAGCTGGAGCGTGGCGGGCAAGACATTCCGCTCGCGGCTGATCGTCGGCACGGGCAAATATAAGAGTTTCGAGCAGAATGCGGCGGCGGTCGTGGCGTCGGGGGCGGAGATCGTCACCGTGGCCGTTCGCCGCGTCAATGTGTCGGACCCCAAGGCACCGATGCTGACCGACTATATCGACCCCAAGGTCATCACCTACCTCCCTAATACGGCGGGCTGTTTCACGGGTGAAGATGCCATCCGTACGCTGCGCCTGGCGCGGGAAGCGGGCGGTTGGGAATTGGTGAAGCTCGAAGTGCTGGGCGAGGCGCGGACGCTCTATCCCGACATGGTCGAAACGCTGCGCGCGACCGAGATATTGGCCAAGGAAGGCTTCAAGCCGATGGTCTATTGCGTCGATGATCCGATCGCGGCCAAGCGGCTGGAGGACGTCGGCGCAGTGGCGATCATGCCGCTGGGCGCGCCGATCGGGTCGGGGCTGGGTATCCAGAACCGGGTGACGATCCGGCTGATTGTGGAGGGCACCAAGCTGCCGGTATTGGTCGATGCCGGTGTTGGCACGGCGTCGGAAGCGGCGCAGGCGATGGAACTGGGTTGTACCGGCGTGTTGATGAACACCGCAATCGCCGAGGCGAAAGACCCGGTGCTGATGGCGGCGGCGATGAAGGCGGGCGTCGAGGCGGGGCGCATGGCCTATCGCGCGGGGCGCATGGGCAAGCGGATGTATGCCGACCCGTCCAGCCCTCTGGCAGGATTGATCTGACGCGCTTTCGCGATCGCAGTAAATTGACCGGCGGCCCGCTTGTCCCCTATGGGCAGGATCAAGTTGAGGAGGAGAATAAGCGATGGTGAACAAGCTCTACCCTGATGCGGCATCGGCTCTGGAAGGCCTCCTCTTCGACGGGATGCATCTCTGTGCGGGCGGATTTGGCCTGTGCGGCATTCCCGAACGGCTGATCGACGCGATCCGCGATTCGGGCGTCAAGGATTTGACCATCGCGTCCAACAATGCCGGGATCGACGGCGAAGGGCTGGGCAAGCTGTTGCGCACCCGGCAGGTCAAGAAGATGATCTCTTCCTATGTGGGGGAAAACAAGGAATTCGAGCGGCAATATCTGGCAGGCGAACTGGAAGTCGAATTCTGCCCGCAAGGCACGCTGGCCGAGCGTTGCCGGGCCGGTGGCGCGGGCATTCCGGGCTTCTACACCAAGACGGGCGTAGGGACGGCCGTTGCCGAGGGCAAGGAAGTCAAGAATTTCGACGGGCAGGATTATATCCTGGAGCGCGGCATCTTCGCTGATGTCGCGATCATCAAGGGCTGGAAGGCCGACGAGAGCGGCAACCTGATTTTCCGCAAAACCGCGCGCAATTTCAACCAGCCGATGGCGACCGCCGCAAAGATCTGCATCGCCGAGGTCGAGGAAGTGGTGCCGGTCGGCTCGCTCGATCCCGATACGATCCATTTGCCCGGCATTTATGTGAAACGCATGATCGTCGGCGCGCCCTATGACAAGAAGATCGAGTTTCGCACCGTAAGGCAGCGGGAAGCGGCGTGAGCTTTTTTGCCCCCCTCCCCTTCAGGGGAGGGGCCGGGGGTGGGGGCGGGCAGCCCGTGCCTTCGATGGCCCCCACCCCAACCCCTCCCGTAAAGGGGAGGGGCTTTAGCTTGTGCATGACGTTAGCATTGCTCGCCGCCTGCGCGCCGACCACGCGGCCGATCGCCCCGCCGCCTGCCAATCCGCCCGCCGGGATGCAATATCTCTACGGGGCGGGCGAGGCGGCGGCCCTGTCGGTGCAGGCATTCGCCATGCTCGCGTCCCATGCCACCGCGATGGCCAAGGCACGACCGACGCAGTCCGTCGTGCTGGCATCGGGTGCGTCACTCGACCAGCCGCGCTTCGTTCCGTGCGGGAACAAGCCTTTTGCCGCCGTGTTCGATGTCGATGAAACCGTGCTGCTTAACATCGGCTATGAATATCATGATGCGCGGTCGGGCAAAGGCTATGACGAAGCGGCGTGGGATGCGTGGGAGCGCACCGGCGCAGCCGCGGTCAGCCCGGTGCCGGGTGCTGTCGCGGCGCTGGCGCACCTGCGGGAAGAGGGCATAACCGTGGTCTTCAACACCAATCGTTCTGCCGCCAACGCAGCGGCGACCGCGCAGGCGATCCGCGCGGCGGGCCTGGGCGAGGCGGTGCATGGCCAGACATTGTTCCTGAAAGGCGATGACACGCTGGGGTCGGGCAAGGATGGTCGGCGTGCCGTGATTGCCGGGCGCTATTGCGTCATCGCCATGGGTGGTGACCAGCTCGGTGATTTTTCAGACCTGTTCAATGCAGGCCAGTCTGTGCAGGCGCGACGGGCCGCGACACAGGCTTCTGCCATGGCCGCCTTATGGGGCAAGGGGTGGTTCGTGCTGCCTAATCCGGTCTATGGCAGCGGCCTCAAAGGCGGGTTTGACGATGTGTTTCCAATGGACAAAAGGTGGGCTTTGCCTGCCGATGGGGAGAAGCGATAATGCCTTGGACTCGTGATGAAATGGCCGCCCGCGCTGCGAAGGAATTGCAGGATGGCTTCTATGTAAACCTTGGCATCGGCATCCCCACGCTGGTCGCCAACCATATTCCCGATGGCGTCGAAGTGACGCTCCAGTCCGAAAACGGGATGCTGGGCATTGGCCCGTTCCCGTTCGAGGGCGAGGAGGATGCCGACCTCATCAACGCGGGCAAGCAGACGATCAGCGAATTGCCGCAGACCGCCTATTTCAGTTCGTCAGACAGTTTCGCGATGATCCGGGGCGGGCATATCGATCTGACCGTGCTGGGTGCGATGGAGGTCGCGGAAAATGGCGACATCGCCAACTGGATGATCCCCGGCAAGATGATCAAGGGCATGGGCGGCGCCATGGATCTGGTCGCTGGTGTCAAGAAGATCATCGTGGTGATGGAACATACGTCCAAGAACGGCGATCCCAAATTCATTCCCGCATGCACCCTGCCGCTGACCGGGCGCAATGTCGTGGATATGATCATCACCGACCTGTGTGTCTTCCAGCGGCCTGACCATGATAGTCCCTTTAAGCTTGTCGAACTGGCACCCGGTGTCACGGTCGAGGATATCGCTACCAAGACCACCGCGCATTTTGTGCAGTAAGGGACGGCTGATGAGCCTTGATGGCACCTATGATGCGGGCAATCCATTCGCCCTGATCATCGCGGGGAAAATCCCGGCGACCAAACTGTATGAGGATGACGACACGCTCGCCTTTCTGGACATACAGCCGCAGTCGAAGGGGCATGCTTTGGTCATTTCCAAATGGTCCAAGGCGCGCAACATATTGGAGATGGAGCCCGATGCCCTGGCGCAGGTGATGGCAGTAGTGCAGAAGGTGGCGATCGCCATCCGCAAGGCGCTCAATCCCGACGGATTGCATGTCGCCCAGTTTAACGGCGCACCGGCGGGGCAGACAGTGTTCCACCTACATGTCCATATCGTGCCGCGCTGGGAAGGGCAGGCCGTCGGCTTTGCTGCCCATGGCCAAGGTCAGGTCGCTGATGCCGACGCCCTCGCTGCGCTTGCCGACGAGATTCGCGCGCAGCTTTGATGAGCCTGTTTCCGATCATCGACGCGCGCTGAGATGGTGCTGCGGCCCTTCAATGCCCCCGGCGCGCGGCTCGCGTTACGGACGAAGCGCGCCAGCCCCAGCCTTGCGGGCGGGGCGGGCGATAGCGAGATCATCCTTGATCTGTCGCGACTGCTCTCACGCTCCTTTCACCCTGCGCCTACGGGCATCGACCGGGTCGAATATGTCTATGCGCGTGAATTGCTGGAGCGGATGCCCGATCGGCTATCCTTCGCCGCCGTCCACCCCGCAGGCGGCTATTATGGGCGACTGAACAGTGCCGCCGTCCGCCAGTTTCTGGCGTCGACGGCGGCCAAATGGCGAAACCCCGGCCAATATGATGCGGGGGAAGGCAAGGCGGCGGCGATCCGTCATATGTTTGCCACGCGCCCGCGCCCCGTACCACGCGCGACCCGGCCACGCATCTATTTGCAGGTGTCGCCGCATCATCTGGATGACCCGGCGCAGGTTGGTGCGATCCTGCGGGCCGAAGGCGCGAAATTCGTGACCCTGGTGCATGACGTGATACCGCTCAGCCACCCTGAGTTCGCCCGGCCGCAGGGCGCGAAGGAGCATCTGCGGCGGGTGCAGTCGATCGATGCCTTTGCGCATGGGATCATCGGTAACAGTCAGGCGACGATCGACGCGCTGGCCCCGCATTTGCAGCGTGGCCTGGCTGGACGGGCGATCCGCGTCGCCCATTTCGGCGCCGATGCGCCGGATATTTTCGGGGCACCGAAAGAGGATGTGCCCGACCGGCCCTATTTTGTTTACATCTCCACCATCGAGCCGCGTAAAAATCATCTTCTATTGCTCAACATCTGGCGGCGACTGATTGAGACTTTGGGTGACGAGACCCCCATGCTGGTCCTGATCGGGCGGCGCGGCTGGGAAAATGAGAATGTCATCGACATGCTGGAACGGGGCGAAGTGCTGCGTGGCCATGTGATCGAAGCGGGCGAGGTTTCCGACAATCGGATGCAGGCGCTGCTGACACATGCGCGCGCGATGCTGATGCCGTCGTTCATCGAAGGCTTCGGCATGCCGGTGGTAGAAGCGCTGGCCGCGGGCGTGCCGGTGATTTGCAGCGATATCGTTGCCCATCGCGAAGTCGGCGGCGATGCGCCCGATTATATCGATCCGCTCGATGGATTGGGCTGGATGCACATGATCCGCGCCTATGTTGCTGAAAATTCCCCTGAACGCGCCGCGCAGCATGCACGTATCGCCGAATGGCGGGCACCGACCTGGCGCGACTATTTTGACGTGATAACGGGGCTGCTGGAAGAAGTAACAGAGTCTGTTTATTGACCTGGACCATGCCGCCGCCCATGGGTGAATTGGTGACGCTATCGCAATCCGACATGATGGATGCCGCTTCGGCTCGGCCCCCCGGTCCGCTGCCATTTTTGCGGTCGCCGCCCTTTCCAGGGGTTGCGCCGTCGGTCGCTGCGATCAGCGAGGCGACAATTGAGCCTGGCAAAGATGTTGCCGACGCGCTGCTTGACCAGATTCGCGATGCGCGCGTCGGGGGAGCCTTTTGGGCCGGGGCTGATGATCCATGGACAGTGGCGGCCCAAGCAGAGAGCGTAAAAGCGGGCGTTGACGATGAACTGGCCTTGGTCGCCTTCCTGTTGGATGTGCCGGTAATTGGCCCGGATGGCGCGCGGATTGACCCGGCGCTGCTCCGCGTGGCGCTCAAGCGCCGGATTGCCGCCGCCCGGTATCGCGATTGTTTCAATGGCGCGCCGACCGATGCGATACAGGCCATCGCGCAGCTCGCGGATTGGCGACGGCATCTGGATGGCAATAGGGGGATCGCGGCCGCCAGCGGCATGGCATTCTGGAAGCGTGAAGCCATCCGTCAGTTCCTCTGGGACGGACGGCGCGCACCGCCTTTCCTCTCTGCCCGGCGCGGTTTGCGCCGTGCCCGCTATGGGCAGGGTGCGCTGGCCATCTGGCCATCGCGGGTGCCCTCGACCCTGTTGGGGGAAGCGCAGGTGCAGGGCGTTGCCCTGGTGCGGGTGGAAGATGGTTTTTTGCGTTCACGCGGGCTGGGGGCGGCATTGCACCCGCCGGGGTCGATCGTCGTGGACCGTAGCGGTATTTATTACAACGCGCTGGCGGCCAATGACCTGGAAACATTGCTGGCGACGCATGATTTCTCTCCGGCTCTGGTTGAGCGCGCCGCTCGTCTGCGCGCGCGCATCTGTGCCAGCGGTGTGACCAAATATGGACAGAGTGGGGGGACGCTAGTGGACCTGCCTGCCGGTCGACGGACGGTGCTGGCCATTGGACAGGTCGATGACGACCTTTCTGTCCAACTTGGCGGGGGTGGCATTACGGGTAATCTGGACTTTCTGGCGCGGGTGCGGCGCGCCGAGCCGGATGCCTGGATCATCTATCGCCCCCATCCCGATGTGCAGGCGGGCCATCGCAAGGGGCATTTGGCCGATGCTGCGGTGCTGAACTACGCCGACGCCATCGACAGCGGTTCGCCGCTCATGGCCTTGGTTCAGGCGGTTGATGAATTGCATGTGCTTTCGTCGCTGACGGGTTTTGAGGCTTTGATGCGGGGGTGCAGAGTCACGGTCCATGGCATGCCCTTCTACGCGGGCTGGGGCCTCACGCGCGATCTCGCGCCACCAGTTGCGCGTCGGGGACGGCAGTTGTTGCTGGACGAACTTGTCGCCGCCGCCCTCATTCTCTATCCACGTTATCTGGATCCGCTAACACGGTTGCCGTGCGGACCCGAAGTGATGACGGATCGTTTGGCAAATGGCGCAGTGCCATCGACGACATGGCTTGTCCGGTTGCGGTCAATGCAGGGGAAGTTGCGACGTTTTATGACTTTGACGGCTGAATATCTTCATGGCTGACGTGCCAACCAAGACCTTCCTGTTTCTGCAAGGGCCGCATGGCCCCTATTTCGCAATGCTGGCGGACGCCCTGCGGGCACGCGGCCATCATGCTCTGCGGATCAACATCAACGGCGGCGACAAGATCGATTGGCCGGGAGAAGCGGCGGACTATCGCGGAACATTCCGCAACTGGCCTTTGTTTTTCGACGATTTCGTCGTCAATCATGGTGTCACCGACCTTATTCTCTATGGCGATTGCCGCCCCTATCATGCATCGGCCCATGGAATGGCCCGGCTGCGGGGCTTGCGTGTGCATGTCATGGAAGAAGGCTATATCCGGCCTGATTTCCTGACGTTGCAGGATGACGGGGTGAACGGCAACTCGACCTTACCGCTCGATCCGCAATGGTATCTGGCGGAGGCCGGGCGGCTGCCTCCTCATCCGGACGATCTGCCGCCAGTGCCGTCGACGTTCCAGGCGCGCGCGCGCAATACCATGCGCAATGGCTTGGCATCGGCGCTGATGCGGCCATATTTTCCTTATTATCAGACACATCGTCCGCACAGCTTTTTGCTTGAATCCGTGGCCTGGTGCTACAAACTTCTGACGCGGCAAAGCGAAACGCATCGGTCTCTGGCGGTTTGGGAGTCGGTCAAGGACAAACCTTATTTCACGCTCCCGCTCCAGCTTAATTCAGATTATCAAATCCGGGTCCATTCCCCCTTCGGCAATATGCGCGCGGCCTTGCGCTTCGTCATCAAGAGCTTTGCGCAATATGCGCCGGAGGGCGTTTCTCTTCTGGTAAAACGTCATCCGCTCGATCCCGGACTCGTTGCTTGGCGGCGGTTGACCCATCGGATCGCCGCGCATTACGGGGTAGCAGATCGGGTATTCTATTTACCCGATTGGGATATTGCTGAGGTTGTGAGCAAGTCTCTGGGCGTCGTGACCGTTAACAGTACGGTCGGTACGCTCGCGCTTAACAGCGGCAAGCCGGTCGTCGTGCTGGGCCATGCAGTTTACAAGGTGCCAGGTGTTGTCCACCACAACAGTCTGGATGATTTCTGGGCCGCGCCGCAGCAGCCCGATCTGACATTATATTCGGCCTTCCGCCGTGTTTTGGTCGATCGCTGCCTGATCCGTGGTGGCTTGCTGAGCGAGGAAGGGCTTGAATTGCTCGTAGCCAATGCGGTCGAACGGTTGGAGAAGGACCCGTCTGAAGTCCTCACTCTTCCCCGTCCGACCCGTCGCCGTCAGCGCCAGATAAAGATTGTGCGCGGCGACGCAGCCTGACGCCGGTGAACCCTGCGCGGGCTCTTTTCTGATTCAATCGGTGTCTTGCGAAAAGTTCAGGATTCTGCCGGGGCTGTTGCGGGCGATTACAGGAATTTTGCGTGCTGCTCACTGCCCAGTAAGCGAGCGGGCGCAGGTGAAAATGCGGTATTAGCGCTTTTCGATCATGCTGGATCATATCCGCAGGACCTGAAGTAGTTGGCGCATTCGTCTGGCTGGAAGATATCGACGAGCCTGCCGATCAGGTTCCAAAGGCCGTTCACGGTTCGCTCGCCGATCTTTCTGAGCATGGCCTTGAGGCGAGAGAAGGCCTTTTCGATTGGATTGAAGTCGGGACTATAGGGCGGGAGGAAGCGCAGCGTTGCACCGACCGCTTCGATCTTTTCGCACACCGAGGCGCGCTTGTGGCTCGACAGATTGTCCATGATGACAACGTCACCGGGCCGCAGTTCGGGCACGAGGACTTGGGTGACATAGGCTTCGAACCCGTCGCCGTTGATCGGGCCGTCCAGCACCATGGGGGCGACCATTCCGGTCATGCGCAACCCTGCGACCAGCGTGGTGGTCTTCCGGTGGCCATGCGGGAAGCCCATCCGCAGGCGTTCACCCTTGGCGCAACGGCCATGGCTGCGGGTCATGTTGGTCGCAGTCCAGGTCTCGTCGATGAACACGAGTCGCTCGGGATCAAGGTCGGGCTGGCCATCGAACCAGTCATGCCGTTGGCTCAGGACGTCGGGGCGGTCCTGCTCGATCGCATGGCCAGTCTTTTTTGCGCGTCATGCCATGACGGACAAAGAAGCGGTGAAGCCCGGCCACAGAGACGTTCAGGCCGACCTTGATCAGCGCCAGGCGCAACTCTTCAAGCGAGATGTCCTTTCGCGCTTCCCAAAGGGCCAGAATGTCCTCCCGCCGCGCCTCGATCCGGCGTGACCGCATGTCACCGCCCTGAGTCTTGGGAGCAAAGGTGCCGGTCTCACGCCGTTGCGCCTGCCAGCGGATCGCCGTCGATGGCGCCACGCCAAATCGGGCCGCAGCCGCACGGCAACTCATACCGTCATCAATCGCCGCCAGAAGCCGGACACGCAAATCCATCGATAAAGGTTGACCCATCCATGCCGGCCTCCTTCACCAGCACAGATTCTGAATCAGAAATCACCTGGACACCCGCAAAAACTCTGGCGGATTTGCTGCATTGATGATTCATTGAGCGGGTAGCCATTGGAGGCGATCTGCCATGGACCCCAAGTCTCTTTTCAGCCTGAACGAGCATCTTGAGATGCTGAGCCGCCATGGCGATCCGCTGGAGGTTCTGGAACGGACCGTGGACTTTGAGTATTTTCGGGTCTGGCTGGTCGATGGGCTGGGTTATGGCGATGGCAGCAAGGGCGGCCGTCCGCCGTTTGACCCTGTTGCGATGTTCAAGATCCTGATTTTGCAGGCCCAGCATAATCTGTCCGATGCCCGAATGGAGTATATGATCCGGGACCGGCTGAGTTGGATGCGGTTTCTGGGTTTTGCGCTGGGTGACCGCACCCCCGACGAGAACACCATCCGTCATTTCCGCAACCGGATGACGGAGACCGGGACGCTCAGCCAAGTGATGAAGGCCTTCGACTGGCAACTGCACAAGAAGGGCTACATCCCCATGTCGGGCCAGATCATCGGTGCCAGCCTGGTGCCAGCGCCCAAGCAGCGCAACACCGATGACGAGCGGCAAGCCATCAAGGATGGAAAGTCGGCGCAGGATATCTGGCCCGATGCCCCGGCCAAGGCGGCACAGAAGGACACCGATGCGCGCTGGACGCTCAAGATCGGCGGGAAGGTGCGCTACAAGGATGGCAAGCCGCTACCGATGATTGCCTTGCCGGTGTTCGGATATAAAAGCCATATCAGCATCGACCGCCGGTACGGGTTCATTCGCGCAGGCGAGGTCACATCGGCGGCCCACGCCGATGGGCGCATGTTACGCCATGTGATCGCGGAAAACAGCAGCAGCGAGGTCTGGGCCGACACTGCATACCGCTCCAAGGCGAACGAGGCATGGCTGGCCGATCATATGCTGACCAGTCGCATTCACCGGCGAAAACCCAAAGGCAAGCAGATGCCCAAGGCCACCGCTCGCGCCAATGCTATAAAATCTGCGATCCGTGCAAGGATCGAGCATGTGTTTGCACACCAGAAAAGCCGGTTCGGGCTATTTATCCGCACCATCGACATCAAGCGGGCCGAGGCGAAACTCACACTGGCTAATCTGGCCTATAACTTCGACCGCCTGATTTCCCATGAACGACGCGCAGCGACAGCATGAGTCCGCCCGGAAATCCAGAGAAGGGTATCAAACGCACCAACCGTTGACCGAAAACCGCCAGTCAAAGCTCCCCGCGCCTCGGTCTCGCCGCCATCAGAACAATGGCGCGTCAAAGTGACGGTTTTTGCGGGTGCCCTGCTTGCTTTGCGCTCGCTGGATGCGCTCAATATTGGCGCGCACCTCCGCAAGCTCGCCGGTCAGCGCCGAAAACTTCTTTCCGAGGGAGTGCTGTAGATTGGTCATGCCCATGCCGAAGAGATACCGGACGGGCCTCGGCGAGGGCGATGGGGCACTTGCTACCTAATACCGAAATCTTGGATGCCCGACAAGGATTCGAACCTTGATTGACGGAGTCAGAGTCCGTTGTCTTACCTTTAGACGATCGGGCATCAAAAAGCCGGGCTCAGCCCCGCTTGGGATGCCGCAAATAGGCGGGGTTTTTCATTCGGTCAAGAGCCCGTAGATGGTCAAAGGTGACTTTTTGGCGGGAGTTGGAGCCGTGGCGTTGCGGTGATCCTATCAATGACGGGCGGGTAGCAATCGACGACGCTTGCGCTTGCGCTTCAACAGTTCGCCGCCGATCACTGTAATATTCGCCCGCCGCTCTTTAAATTCTGGGGATTCCAGGATCGAGCGGAGCATGTCGGCTTTCGATACGCCGCTGCCTAGCAGCGCCAGATGGTGCGTGAGACCTGCCGGGTCTGCGCGGCGGCCAAGAGCATGCTGATAAAATGTCTCAATAAACGCTTCATTTTCAAGAGCGAGAATTGCTGCAACATCGACTGTCACGTTAGACGAGATCGGTGCTCCGGCGTGCTTGCTGCTGCCATTTAAGATATTGCCTGTCGCATCGCGTACATTGGTCTGCGCCGCGATCGCCTCCATGTCGTTCGATGCAGGAAATCCAGTCAAACCGGAAGATTGCGATGTTGCACTTTCCACCGAATGGCGGAAGCGCAATATATCACCATCCTCAATCCGGTCCATCAGTCGATCATACAGATCCGCATGAGACGTCAGGCCAGTAGCGAATTCGAACAGACCTCGAGACCAGTCATCCCAACTGCTGGAGGTGTGCTCAATGATCGACGAATAACCGAAGGCTATGGCTTTACGGACCAGTTCGGGTAGCTCGCTGTCACTCAAATAAAGATACACGCCTTCAACTGATGTAAAGGTCGCAAGAATCTCGCGGGTTGCAGGAATGTCACGGGCGACGACGGGTTTGCCCAGTGCCAAGGCGTGCATAAGCGAAAGGCCAAACCCTTCATAATAAGATGGAAGAATCACCACACTACTGCATGAAAATATTTCATTCATTTCCTGGTCAGGAACAACGCCAGCATGAAGCTCCCGCATATTACGAGGAGCATTTTGGTTTCCCTTACCCATGACGATAACCGAGATGCTAGGAATAGCATTAGCGATTATTTCGCCAGTAATTCCTGCTGCTTTGTGCGCAAAATGGTTGCCCATCACCAGCACATGCTCTCGCCCTGATGTCACGCCGTCATAACGGGCGACATAGGATCGCGGGTTGGTTGGCAGTAGGCGCGTAAATTTTGCCGAGCGATCTTTCCGCCGGAATCGGTGGTTGAATGTATCTTCCGAAAACTGGCTGATAAAGAACAGTCCGCTAGCATTGCGGGCAACGTGAGACCACATTTTTTCTACATTGCTATTGTAGCGCAAATGACTGCAATCAAGTGCAATTACGTCCAACATACCATAGATATTCACAGGAGCCAGATGCTCCATCACGTTGATATGATGCAAGTCAAAGGGCTGACCAAAGAAAATGGCGATGGCGTAGGTCGGCGATATTTCTGTCCGGAGTTTGACATGCTCAAGCTTGTCAATACCGTGAAATTCAGCAACAGACTTATCACAGATGGCATGAATTTCAAATTCTTCAAATTCACGGGCATCACACCAACGTAGAAAATTATTGATCAGTTCATTGGTGCCATTGTGATGGCGGCCCATGGTTAATAGATTAAGCGCAATTTTAAGTTTGCCTTCAACAGTAGGTACAAGATTCTTAATCTGGGTCATGGCCCGATATTCTGGCGAACGTTCAAATTCTTGAACAAGAGGCAGAAATTCGGGATGACGGTTCATCATCTTTTGTAGATTAGTTTGCTGTTGCCCTTTCAGGTCCATTTCATGGAGCATGAAAGATGCAGATCCCGCGTGATAGGCATAGGCGTGGTTAGCCAATGCTGCCCGATAACCCACCTTGCCGGCGCGCATTACCAGATCATTTTCTTCTTCATACCCGGTCCCAAATTCTTCATCCAGATAGCCGAAATTGGCTATGACCTGGGGCGAAATGAGCATGTAGAAGCCAACGGCGGTTGGAGAAAACGTATAGCGGGGCAAATATCGATAGACGGATTCCCAGCTGATGTGACAAATTTCCGGCGTAGTGGCGATACCCGATAGATTATTGGGAGCCTGCGGAAATGTCGCGATGGCGGCATTGTTCGATCGTGGGCAGACGAACCCGATTTGCGGATCAGACAACATGACCGCGACACATTCGGCCAATGTATTTTTGTAGGTGATGGTATCGCTGTTGATCAGCAGAGCGCCTGCACCGTTTCTTCGGCTGATCGCCAGGCCTTTATTAACGCTTTGAACGAAACCGAGATTGGATTCATTGCGAACATAAAGGTCGATCAGGCCTGCGGCATGCCGGTCGGACAGATATTGATTGACGATCTGATCATCCGGGGAATCGTTGATTACTATAATCTTGGGACTATAGGCTCGAATTTCTTCCAGATTTGCACTTATCGATTCGAGGCATGTTTTTACCAGTTCGATATTACGATAAACGGGGATGATGAGGTTAAGTTTCATCAATAATCCTTGGCAATTGGCTCATTTCGCCCCGGAAGAGCGATCGGAAAGAAATTCAAGCTCTCTGTCAACTGCCTAACGCAGCTCGGTTCATGAGGGGGCGCCACCAGTCCTGATTGTCCAGGAACCAGTTAAGAGTGTCCGCAAAACCTTGCGGAAAATCGCGCGACGGGGCGTAGCCCAGTTCACTGCGAATCTTGGTTTCATCAATGGCATAGCGACGGTCATGGCCCTTGCGATCCTGCACATAGGTCATGAGGTCGATCGAGGAGCCACCGTGCGCGGCGGGGGCATCGGGGAACATGGTGGCTAGGCCCGGATTGCGCTCGAAAGCGGCATCGACGCCGCGGCATATCTCGCGGATCACCTCGATATTCGGCAATTCCTGGCCGCCGCCGACATTGTAGGTTTCGCCGATCCGGCCCTTGCGCAGGATCAGTTCGATACCGATGCAATGATCTTCAACATGCAGCCAATCGCGAATATTCATACCATCGCCATAGATGGGCAGATTTTTGCCTGACAACGCATTGATGGTAAACAACGGAATCAGTTTTTCAGGGAATTGATAGGGGCCATAATTGTTCGAACAATTACTGGTCGTCGTTTCCAGCCCATAGGTGTGATGATAGGCCCGAACCAAATGATCCGAGCCAGCCTTTGACGCGGAATAGGGCGAATTAGGTGCATAAGGGGTCGTTTCACTGAAGGCTGGATCATCCAGTTCCAGCGTCCCGTAAACTTCATCGGTCGAAACATGGTGAAAGCGATGCGGGCGGCCCGTGCCCTGGTCAATCCAGGCTGTCTTGGCGGCCTTCAACAGGCTGTGTGTGCCGATGACATTGGTCGTCACAAAGGCGTCGGGCCCCGTTATGGAGCGATCGACATGACTTTCAGCCGCGAAATGGACGATGGTATCAATATCATGATCAGCCATCAGGCGGGAGACAAGATCCGTATCACAAATATCGCCGACGACCAGTTCAACATCAGGCACATCGCTAATATTGGCCGGGTTACCTGCATAGGTCAGCGCATCAAGTACCACGATGCCGTCGTCGGGCGACACCTTACGCCAGTGACGAACGAAATTCGCGCCGATAAAACCCGCTCCTCCGGTGACAATCAGATTGGCCATGCCGCGTGTCTCGCTCCCTCATAATTCCGCGCTGAGGAAAAAGTCGAAAGTGCCTGTTCAAAGCGCACAAGTTTTATGATTCCTCAGCCCCCCTTCGCTAGTAGCCGTAAAATGTGCTGCACTGCAATCAGAACGCTGCCTTTTTCAGCACCCGTGTATGCGCTGTCCGATTGAAAATAAAATTTTATTGCGATTTGATGGCGGAACTCCGTGCCATTGCAACGTGAACCGTTAGTAGCCGGGCGAATAACGATGACAATTCGCGCTATGCGGGGATATGTCAGGAATGATTTTACCATCCCATCTTGCCAGGCCGGAGTTTGTGGAGCGGTGTGCCATAGTGGGTCACAGCACCAATAATATTCGATCGCTTAACAACTCTCAGCCCGCGTCCAGTGAAACAAGTCCGACGCCCAATATGCGCGTGTCGGAACTGACACCTGCAGAGGCCGGCGAAACCGGCGATTCATGTTGAATCTGCAGCAAAATGTTGCCGTCCCCAACGCAGGAGGGCGGCAAGCGCAGGCTGACTATCTGTTTCTCACCACGAAGGTCGAAATTCCCAAGGAAATAACCATTGGCGAGGATATCGACATTTTGCTGGATTATTTCTGGAGGCAGGAAACATTGCAAAGCGAGATGAACGGTAGCGTAGCCGCCTCGATAATCTTCCATTGCAAACCGGACTTGTTGAACAGATTCTCTGCCCCAGACGCCCCAGTCCTCACGCGCATACCACCCTCTGATCAGCATATCGTCGACGTCGACGGCGTCATTGCTGTGCAGCGTGCCAAAAAATGTGGGCATGTTGCGCGGGATGATAGGAAATCCGGCTTCCGACCAACGGGTTTTGCCTTCCCTTGGCGTGACGTTCTCGCGCCGTTGGGCATGGGCTTCCATGAAGGATAGTTCAACAAGATGCTGAAGCTGATCTAGTCGGCCCAAGCTATCCGCCATCATCTGTTCGAGCTTTACCAGGCGGCTCTCCATCTCCCTTATGTCAAAAGAGGCTGGTGCTGTTTCGATTTCATCGTGAGCGGCGTCGAGCGGGCTCGGCGGATCAGTCTCTGGCGGTTGCATCGCGCTCCTGATGCCGGGCATTGGTCAGGCTGTCGACCGTAAAAATCAGGAAACAGGCTGGATTGCTGCCATATTCAGCTTGGGCCTTTGAGCGCAGCGGCGAGAGAGACAGTGGCGCTGCCGCGCCGGGCGGGCGGTGCCTGGCTGGGGTCAGGCTTCCAGCCGGACAGATAAATGATGGCCATCTGTTCCGCTGTTCGCCCGTCCGGGTCTCCCGCCTCGGCGAAATGAGCAGCCGCGCGCATCAGCGTTTCGCGCGTCAGCATCGGCGCGCCCTCTGTCAGCCTGTTGCCCGCGCCCATCCCGCGCAGATCGTGCATGAGGCGGACCACATCGCCATAACGCACGCTGATCGTCTCGCCATCCGCTACAGGCATGGCAAAGCCTGCGCGGCTGAGCAGATCGCCAGACGCGCGCACGTCGACCTGTGGGTGAATATGTTGGCCAGGGCGGTCGCCTTCGCCTGCCAGCAATGCGGCCTTGAGCCGGGGCAAACTACCCGCGCCGGTGAAGGCAGCGAGCATCAATCCGTCGGGCCGCAGGATGCGCCGCATCAGGATGAGTGCGCCGGGCAGGTCGTTGACGCTGTCGAGCGTGCCGCAGGCGATGATGAGGTCGAAACTGTCATCGGCAAAGGGCAGGGCATCCTCGTCGCCCTGCACGCCGCCTGCACCCTGCGCGGCGAGGAAGCCGGGATCGACGCAGGCGACGCGCTTGCCCATCGCTTCCAGCGCCGCCTTGGCGCTACCATCCGGGCAGCCGATCACCAGAGCTTCGGGCAGATCGCGTTGCACGTCGGCCAGCCGATCGAGCAATTCGTCCAACATGGCGCGATAGAGAAAATCATGATCGGCAAAGCGGGCGATCATGCGGTCGCGGCCCTGGGCACGGCGGGATCGGTCGAAGATGTCGGGAGCAGTCATGGCGGGCCTTGTGCATTGGGCGGCAAGCGGGGACAAGCAGATGATGTCCGTCTTGCCACTTCTCAAGGCTATGGCCCGCCCTCTGGTCGATTATGCACTGCCGCCACGCTGTCCGGCTTGCGGCACGATCGTGCAGGAGGATTTTGCTTTCTGCCTCGATTGCTGGGGCGGGATGGAGTTATTGGGCGAACCCTGTTGCGCGCGCTGCGGTCTCCCCTTTGCATATGACATGGGGCAGGGGGCAGAGTGCGCAAAATGCCTTGCCGATCCGCCGCCCTTTGACAGTGCGCGGGCGGTGATGGCTTATGGCGATGTTGCGCGCACTGTCGCCTTGCGGCTCAAATATGGGCGGCGCATCGGTTTGGCCCGGCTGATCGCGCGGCAGATGCTGCGCCATGTGCCCGATCATGGCGATGACCCGCCAGTGATCGTGCCGGTGCCGCTGCATCGCTCGCGATTATGGGGACGGGGCTTCAACCAGTCGGCGCTGATCGCCGATCATCTGGGCCGGCTGACCGGCTTGCCGGTAGAGAAACATATATTGCTGCGCATCCGTCGGACCCAGCCCTTGCGGGGGATGAACCCGGCAGCGCGGGCGAAGACGGTGCGCGGTGCCTTTGCGTTGGCGAACGGGCATGGGGTGAAGGGGCGTCGGGTGTTGTTGATTGATGATGTTCATACAAGCGGGGCCACGGCAGGAGCTTGCGCGCAGGTTCTGCATCGTGGCGGGGCCAGCCATGTGCGCCTGCTATGCTGGGCACGAGCCTTGCCGCGTGACGCTGCGGATTGACAAAGCGAGGCGCACGTCCAATTTCGGACGCTAAGGAGTATGACAGGCACATGGCGAAGGTCGAAATCTATACCAAGGCATTTTGCGGCTATTGCGCGCGCGCCAAGGCGTTGTTCCGCGACAAGGGCGTGACGTTCGAGGAATATGATATCAGCATGGGTGGCCCCAAGCGTGAGGAGATGCTGGCGCGCAGCAATGGCGGGATGACCGTGCCGCAAATCTTCATCGACGGCGCGCATATCGGCGGGAGCGACGACATGGCGGCGCTTAACCGTCAGGGCAAACTCGACGCTCTGTTGGGTCTCTGACATATAATGCGAGCCGCGCTGTTTCAGATGACCAGCGGTATTGATCCCGCCGCCAATGCCGCTGCGATCGTTGCGATGATGACACGCGCCAAGGGCGAAGGGGCCGACATGCTCTTCACGCCTGAAATGGCGGGCTATCTGGATCGCGACCGGGCGCGGGCGGCGACGGCCTTGCGGTGCCAGGCCGACGATGTCGTGCTCGCGGCGGTGCGGGAGGCTGCGGCGCGTGAAGGGCTTTGGGTCCATATCGGTTCGTTACCGCTCAAGGATGAGCGGGCGGACGGGCGTTGGGCCAATCGCAGTTTCCTGATCGACGATACAGGTGCCATCCGCGCCATCTATGACAAGATCCATTTGTTCGACGTCGATTTGGCTACGGGGGAAAGCTGGCGCGAATCGTCCGTCTATGGGCCGGGCGAGCAAGCCGTTGCGGTCGATACGCCCTGGGGCCGGTTGGGCTTTTCTATTTGTTACGACATGCGTTTTCCAGACCTGTACCGCGCGCTTACCGATGATGGGGCGACGATCTTGCTGGCACCGGCGGCCTTTACTGTGTCGACAGGACAGGCGCATTGGCATGTGTTGCTGCGCGCCCGCGCGATTGAGGCGGGCTGTTTCATGATCGCGACGGCGCAGGTCGGTGATCATGCGGATGGCCGGACCACCTATGGTCATAGTCTGGTGGTCGATCCATGGGGCGACGTGCTGCTCGACATGGGTGAGACGGCGGGGTTGGCGATCGTAGATCTCGACCTGTCGCGGATCGAGGCTGTACGCGCGCGTGTACCCGCGATTGCCAACCGCCGCCCGATCCCGGCGCAGGTGAGGCTGGCATGATCATATTCGACCTGAAATGTGAAGGGCAGGGCCATGTGTTCGAAGCCTGGTTCGGTTCGAGTGATGACTATGCCGATCAGCAGGCACGGGGCCTGATCGTTTGTCCGCTTTGCGGCGATGCTCGTGTGATGAAGGCCGTGATGGCTCCAGCCATAGCTGCAAAGAGCAACAGCCGCGCCGTCGCGCCACGCCCTGAAACCACGACCCCGGTTGCAGCCAATGGTGGTGACGAAGCCAAAATGCGGGCGCTGGTCGATGCACTAGCGCAGGCGCAGAGCAAAGCGTTGGAGGGATCGACCTGGGTAGGGCGCGGCTTTGCCGAACAGGCCCGCGCGATGCATTATGGCGAGCAGGACCGTGCGAGCATCCATGGCGAAGTTGCGCCACAAGAGGCCAAGGCGCTGATCGCCGAAGGGGTGGAAGTTGCGCCGCTGCCCTTCCCGGTCATTCCGCCCGAAGCGAAGAATTGACCATGCCGCCCGCGCAGAATAGAGCGATGGCGGTGGGCACCCGTAGCTCAGCAGGATAGAGCATCAGATTCCTAATCTGAGGGCCATGGGTTCGAATCCCGTCGGGTGCACCACCTTTCATGACAAACGAACATGTCTTGCGCGGCGGCAGACGCACTCCCTAAACGGCCGAGTGATCGGGGTGGGGACTGGCAGAGCCGTTCAAGTCATAGCGGGCGGCTATCCGGCCTTTCTATCGTGGGCCATGCTCCGAGGCAGGTGGCGGGCGCAATCGGTCGG
>NZ_JAZDXA010000075.1:0-8428 GCF_040170545.1 Sphingobium sp. MK2 | reverse complement strand
AAATTTGTTGGTTGTCTTGCTCATAACGGATGCTCCTTCTCACAAGTTGGAGCCTCCTGGAAACCCGGGGCGCTTCATTTCTCTATGAGGTTATTTTGAACTGTGTCGTATCTTGAAATTATAAATCAACATAAGGCGGAGATTATCCGCTGTAAGACTGCCGGTGAAGAAATTGATCAGGAAATGATATTTTCTCCTGTCAATTGGGATGACGCAGACGTCAGCAATGGATATTTCAAATGGCTGATCGCCAACAAGGTGGTCACTCGCGCCGAAATCAATGCCGCGCGAACGCGCAGTATGGTCACGTCCGTGCTGGGAAGCTATCCGTCGACCTGCTGCGCCTATGTCGGTGGATACGCAGACATGCGACAGGCGCTGGTGACCTACGATGGCCAAATCTCACTTGTCGACGACAAGGGCGCTCGCAGCCATTCGATCATTACGGAATACCAGACTGAAGCTCGGGTATTCGCAGTCGAACACCGCCTGCCATTTGCTCGCGAAGCAATCAATGACGCGATCAACGTCTGGCACGAGGACAAACGTAAGAGCCGGTTGGATGTCATTCGGCAAAATCTTGCGCCTACGGCCACGTTTGATTGGGTCGAGCTAGCCCGTCGGTGTTTCGACTGCTCTGAAACGTCACCAGAATTCGTGGCAGCGGCGTTGATGAAGTTCGTTCATCAGACCAAGCGCAAGTTGCACAATCAACCCGTCCAAGATCATCTGATGCCAGTTTTGCTCGGCCCGCAGGGATGCGGGAAGACCTATTTCATACATTGGCTGACCGCTCCCATGGCAGAATTTCGTCGGGATACCGACTTCCGCGCGATCGGTGATGAACGAAATATCGGCCTCTGGTCATCCTATGTCATGGTCGTCGACGAAATGGCATATGCTGACCGATCGGACATCGAAACGGTCAAGCATGTCATCACCGCTGATGTTCTGGATCGCCGCCCGATGCGCCGGAACAACACAGTCAGGGTTCCGCAGCGAGCAACGCTTATCGGCGCGAGCAACAAGTCGATCGCCGAACTGATCAGGGACGAAACCGGCGCTCGGCGCTTCCTCGGCCTCGACTATCGCACAGATGCCGACTGGGATTATCTCGCGACGGTTGATGCTATGGACGCGTGGCGCTCTGTGTCCGAAAATGATGCCGATCCGCTTCTCGGCTTCCGCGACCAGTTGCGCGCGATTCAAGCGGAAGACAAATATATGTCGCCCGTTGAGGCATGGTTGGAGTTGCTGTCCCCCGAAGGCAACCGAGGTGCACTCTCGGAGCAAAATCCGATCGACCCAATGGACCTCTACAATGACTATCTTGCATATTTTCGCGATCGCTATGAGGGCCAGCGACCGAAATCGAAACCCGCGTGGGAGCAGGAAGCTGGTCGCCTGATCAAGTCGGCAAAGGTGCCATACCGCATCGAAAAGCACCGCACGAAGGCGGGCGTCCAATGGCGGTGGCGCGACGCTGCTGAAGGAGATCGGGTATGATCGTCAGTCTGTTTGGGCCGTGGACCATCAAGAGTGGTCCACGGAAAGGCCAAAGAGTGCCCGGTTTCCGGCCAGTGCGTTGGGAGCCGAAATGGAAGGAGTTCGTCGACGTTCTTCGATGCTGCGCAGATATCCCAACATCTCGGGAACATAAGCTGCCGGGCCGCGTCGAGGTTGATGCCATAGGTATGGCCGATTATCCACCCGACACAAACCGATCAAAGGAGGCAGCTCTGGGTGCTGATTGGATCGGCTTCGACATCGATGACAAGGGAGATACACCCGGTGCGTGGAAGTTCGACGGTCTGGTCGCATTTCTTGATGCCGCAGATATCGCATATGTCGTTTGCACCACCACATCGTGCACAGAGGAACGGCATTGCCTGCGGGTGTTCATGCCGCTGGATCGCTACGTCTACGATTTTGAATGGGATACTGTCTGGGCAGCGTTCGCGGCATGGATCGGTCAAGTTGATCCAAAAACCAAAGATTTGAGCCGTATTTTCTTTGAGCCGCGCGCTTGGGAGGGAGCTTATAATCGATTTCACGCGCCACCTGACGGGCGAAGATTCGTGAGCGTAAATGATATCGTCCGCGACTATGCGCCACCGGTTGCCGAGTCCCCTCCGGCTGCTCCGATTGTCAAACGTGATTGGCAGCCCCCAGCTGGTCTGCGCACCGTCGATGACCTGACCGACTTCGAAGGGTCGCCGATCATCAAGTCGGAAATTGTGGACGCCGCATTTTCCTCACCACCGGGCGGCAGGATGTATGCCTTTTTGTGCAAGGTAGCGCTCTCGGCTCGGAGCCAATCGATTGCCCTCAGCGAAAATGAACTGGAAGAAATCGGGAGAACGCTGGCAGCCATGCTGGGACGGCGCGACAATAGCGACATTCAGCGCGATGTTCGGCGGGCCTTGGGATGGTCCGAAACGGTCGTCCCGAACGATTTCGTCCTTCCGAGACTTCCTCCCGCATGGCCATGGTCATCGGCCTGACGCGAAATTTCATGCCCCCTGCCGGTTCATGAGCGCATGATTATCGATCCAGTGAATCGCGTGCGGCCCGTCATGGACTCGATCCGATATATAGGTGCAATCAGGTTGCCGTGCCTCCCGCCTCACTTGCCAATAATTTGTGTTCGTTTAGTGCGATTGGCGATGCCTAATTCGTTTAGTCCAAAGACAAAATTCCGCCCCGGTATTGTCGAAAGCCAGCAGCGTCGCGTAGCGGATGCGCATGATCGGTCCCGGCCTTTGTTGGAAGTGATTTCTAAAATGCATGGCGCACCGATCCGCGACATGGTGAGGGCACTCAACGCTGCTGGACATCGTGCATCGCGCGGCGGCCCGGTCACCCATAATACGGTTACGCGAACGCTGGCGCGTGTAGGTCAGGAAGCGCCGGTCATGCTTCGGCTGAAGAAACCGGCGAAGTCGACACCCCCGAAGAGCATCCGCGCTCGCGCCAAGCGTTATGAAGTGTTTCGGACGCCTGAGTATGCCTACAAGCCGCTGTTCGACTATCAGCCGAAATGGTTCACCGGACGCGGGTTTGATCCATCCGCTGGCGATGGTCGCATGATCCGCGAAATCATTCGGCGCGGCAATCCCGGCCCTCACTTCTTGAATGACATCCGAGAGGAGGAAATGCCCGCGCTGGTTGATTGTGGCGAGGCAACGATCTGCGATTATCTTGCCATGGCTGACCCACCGGCGTGCGACTTCATGATCACGAATCCGCCTTTCACCAAGGCCGTAGAGTTCGTGCAGAAGGCGAGGATGCATGTGTCTGGGCCGATCTGCATCCTTCAGTCGACCCGGTGGCAGTCTACTCAAAAGCGGAGTATGTGGCTGCGGACCGCCGGGCTGGCGTTGGTGCTCAATTTGCCCCGACGACCGCAGTGGGAGGTCGATTCCGGCGATGTGGTCAGAAACAACGTGATGGATTTCGCGTGGTATATCTTTCTTCCAGACCACGACGGGCGGCCGGAGATGGACTGGCTGTTGAATGCGGAACAAGCGTGACAATCTTTATCATCGGCGCGAGCCCCGCCTTCAATGGCAGCTATTGTGGTGAAACGAATATCAGCGCGAAGCTAATTGCCCGCCAGCTGGACACCCGCAAAAACCCTCCTGCGAAAATGAAGGCGTGCCCAGCGACAGATTTTGATTCTGTTATGTTCACTGTTTGACTTCGTGGTGTTCGCAACAAATCCGGTTTCATCGGCGGTCTACGAGGTTTTTGCGGGTGTCCAGCTCCCATTGAAAGGGAGCATGCTGCCAAACGGCTTCTATATAACCGCTTGTTAAGCAGGCGGGCTTACCGGACCAACCCGGCCAGCACCGCCACCTTTGCAGACGGGGTGCTGGTCTGAACACGGTTGTTTAGCAGCAGGCGGATTACATTACGAACCCCGTCTATATCATTGCAGTTTGCGGCCTCCTCCCCTTGCAGAACCAGTTTATCGTGCAATGCCTTATCCAGAGCCGCGAAGCGCTCTTGCGCGATCATTGCGAATTGGGCGATCACAAACTCAGGCTGCTCTTGTAGGGCGCGATAAAGCAGGCTCCGCATCTGCTCGAAAATCTGCCCCGCTTTATTCCAATCTTCTCGTGACATCGCTTCACGCATATTGTTTCCCAGACCATCAAACCGTGCTGCGAGTTCCGGCGCGAAAGACCGAAGGCGATCATCGATGTAATCTTGGAAATCATTCAATTCGGCGAGTAAAACGGCTTTGCGATTTTCAGGTCGGTTGCGAATGCGTGCAAGGTCCTGCTGAATATGAAGAGCCTCTTCCGATGCTTGGCGACGGGCGTCCCCCTCAGTTGAATTCCCTAACCCTTCCTCCAGACGAGCAAGCCGCCGCTGTAAAGCGGGAATTTCGGGAGAGTTGCGATCGGCGAGTGCGTCGGCCGTTGCTGTTAATGCCGCCGTTGCGGTGGCGATTTGCTCCTCCGCCAGAGCCCTCCCTTCGTCACCATCAAAGTTCCGATGACCCTGCGTCGAAACGTAGCAACTCTTGTCTTCAATATGGATACCTGCGTCAGGCAACTCGATAGAACATTTGATCAGCCCATTGTCGTCCATCCTCCAATGCACGTTTACGATTGACCCCGCTGGAATCTTCTCTCCCTTGTCAAGAAAGTCCACGCCTCTGATTGTAAAGGCACCGATCGGCAGGGCAAGAATGGGATCGTCTACCCCCTCCGCCGGGTTAAACAGGCGTGCTTCGAAAAAGCTGTCATCGTCTCCTGTCAGGGCCTCACGCAGCTTGAATGGTTCGGTGCCATTGGCAGGTAAAGGCGTCCCCTTTTTTACCAGCGGAATAAGCACATTACGCCGTTCAGAAATCGGCCCAGTTGCGGCTTCTACTGCAACAGTTTGTGTTGCAGGAATGGCAGTGGCACTGGCCTGAGTGCGTGTGATGACAACGAATTGTTGCGGGCAAGCGGGCCTTCCGTCGGAGCCAATCACTTCAACGCTAAAATTGCTTTCTCCCAATGCGTCGAGTGGAAGAGTGGCGTCTGCCTTTCCGCTGAACGATTGAAACCCTGAATCGAACCCCTTGGGACCGAGAATACGGTAGCGATATCCGTTGCACGGAAGCTGCGCTTGTAGCCGCAATCTCGCGCGGTCGTCCGATACGCGCGCGGTATATTGCAGGCGGACTTCGATGTCGCCCTTGGCGCTGGTTGTTTCACGTGTGCTTTTCCGTTGCCCGCGTGCTTCGGACCAATCTCGACTCTCAGCGAAAATGGCTGCACCACGAGCGACTGCCGTCATGGGATCGGTCTTGAGATCGACCGCAATGCCAAGTTGTTGAGCCGCGCGTTCACGGATGAGGGGCATTTTCGAAGGACCGCCAATCAATACCACGCGATCGATGTCGTCGTGCGTAAGCCCGTTGTCGCGGAGGATTTTCCGACAAAGTTCGATGCTTTCGTCCACACGCTCGATGATCAGTGAGTCCAATTTCGCGCGTGTCAGTGTGCATTCGACATAGATGGGATTGCCAGCTTCATCCTCGGCCCGCGTCTCCTCGTCCGATAGGAATATCGGCGCTTCATCGCGGGTCGATAATTCAATCTTGGCTTGCTCTGCCCGATATCGAGCCAAAGCAAAAAGGCGCTTATATTTCGATTGAACGGTCGCATCGGAAGGAATTTCGAAATTCTCATTCAGCCAAGGCCGAATGACCGAATCGACTATGGCACGATCGAAGTCGCGCCCTCCCATCATGTTGATCCCTTCATGGGCGATCACATTCACAGCGCCCGAGGATGCTTCGACCAGAGCGACGTCAAAGGTGCCGCCACCAAGGTCGTAAACCAGAAAGCGTCCGTCTTTTCTGCCTCCCCCTTCCAAAGCGGCCATGGCGGCCGCGATGGGCTCTTGGAGAAGGCCAACGCGATCAAGTCCGGCCATTTCTGCCGCCCGAATGGTCGCTTCCGATTGCATCTGGTTGAACGCAGCAGGGATGGTAATAACTACCCCCTTGACCACGGAGGCTCCAACTTCGGCAGAAGCTTGGCGGAGAAGCGCTCTGATGATCTCAGCACTGGCCTCTTCCGGCGTGAGCGTTTTCCCCGCACCGCGAAGGTCAATTTTGCTGGACGTGCCCATAAGACGTTTAAAGCCATGCGCTACATTGTCAGGCGCAATTTCAGCTTGAGCATAGGCGCGAGCGCCAACTGAGAGTGCCCCGCTGCGGCTAAAATGAATGACGCTGGGGAGAACATCTCGACCGTCCTCAGCTTTGAATAGGCGCAACTCGGCTCCCTCACAGCCGACTACCGCAGAGTTGGATGTGCCAAGATCGATGCCAAGATACATTATGCTTCCCCTTCGGCCGCAACGACCCGTGCTTGAAATAAAACCCGACCGCCAGCCATGATGGCGGGTTCAACCGTGCTCGCAACGATTGTGCGCGCATACTCGCCGCACTCATCGGCATTGATGGCCACCACGGGGATTGTCGGCGTGATTTCCTGCCCGTCAAAAGTCGCAAGCTCCATTCCAGCGTCAGCAAGGTGCCCCGCCAATCGCGACGCTGCGAAGCGAGCCTGAGCCAGTAGACGGTTGGCGCTATCAGAAGGCGCGGCAGCGGCTACTTTTTCGAAAGATCGCAATAACTTCCAGTAATCCGTAGCCATCGCTGCGAAACTTGTTTCAAGCTCGGGCATCAATATCCTCCATCGACCAACGCTTCGCCCTCCGACCGGAGCCTAGACGCATTTTCATTCACCTCTTGCTGCACCGCTGTCATATCATCGTTGTGATATCGAAAATTTGAGCATCGAGAGTTATAGTCGTCTACGGTCAAATTAAACTGCTGAATCTTATACTCTGTTGGGCGTGCAGAAACATTATTTGCTGCCTCCAGTCTAGCTTTTTGCATCATGCAATACCTGACCTGTGATCTATCGAACGATGTGCCGATAGAATATAAAGGAGGACGATTTTCTTTTATTGAAACTTCGTCATCTGCCGCAACGCCGTCGTTCTGAATTTTATTTTCTATAGACGCTTCTTCAGAATTGGATTCCGTATTTGCTAATATGTTTTCCACGCTTCCGGCGGTCGATGTGTCATTGTATTGAGAAGGTGGATCATAGTTGGAAACACTGCCACTATTTTTCTCCGAAAGTGCTATGATGGCCACGATTCCTCCCAAAATCACTGCTGTCCATATCCACCCATTACGACTTTTCTTTTGCCGCTCGGAAATGAGATGGAGGATATTCTGAATGGACCGAGCTTCCTCTCCGTCTGCATTTGCCGCCAGAGAATTCGCAAGCGTTTTTGCATGGGACAGGTTGCCTGATTTCAGGGCATCCATCATGTTCGAAAAGCTGATATTTCTCGCCAATGCGACATGATCTTTTTGCAGTTGCGCTGTGGTTTCTGACGGGAGACGTCCTTGCCTTTGTAGCAGCGATGTAGTGATTGCGAGCGCACCGGAATTATCTTCAACATCATTGGCTAGTTTAATCGCCAAACCTCGGATCATTGCTACTGCGATTGCTGAGGTTTCAGGATCGCCTGACGACAGAGCTTCATCCAGCGCGGCCATTATCGCCTTGTGCTGATGCGAAATACGGGGGAGGCGAACCTCTCGCCCCAGTTTGGCAAAGTCTCTGCTCGCCGTATCTACCAATAACTTCAGGGGAGAGAGCGCAGCTTCAAGGCGCTCCCCTCTCGCTAAGTCTTTTAAGGCGTAAATGTCTTTGTCTATTGAAGCTGACGCATCGGGCAGTTCGTTAAAGACGGGCTTGCCGATCTCCAAAATGGCCATCGCAAGGGTGTTTTGAGATTTGTTGTTGGCAAGGTCGATGCAATGCTCCCGGATCGATCTAAAAAGATCGCGAGAGTGCGGTTCATCGATCCCAAGGACGCTGTCTGCCACCTGCAACGGTTGTGCTAGACGATCCCATTTCAGAAGCGCGTCTTTGAATGCCGCAATGTCACTTGCTCGGTGATCGCCATCAAGCTTTTCAAGCAGCGCGCGGACATCTTCTGCGATCCGCTCAATTTCATCGCCCTTACGGGCTTCATAGCGGTTGATAACCAGCGCAATAAATTCGCGGCGACCGACAGGCGCGCCGACCAACTCTTTGGCCAACTCGGAGACAGCTTCAGGCCCCTGTGATCCAACCAAGAGCCCATCTAGTGCTGCATCTGCGTGGCGTTCACTAAGATTGGTGAACGCAGAGCGGGCAGCTTCGCCGTCGACCTCACCGAAGCCTGATCTTTGTCGTGCGGCTCTGACGGCGGCGATTATTCGTTCGAATGCGATTTCGTCATATGCGTATATAAGCGCTTTAGCTGTTCGAGCCTTCGCTAACCCGGCTTATTCATGACAGCGGCGTAGTTTGCCTGGATTGGCGGGCGACGGCACTGGCGGCGTGGACGGGAC
>NZ_JAZDXA010000074.1:0-8902 GCF_040170545.1 Sphingobium sp. MK2 | reverse complement strand
ACTATGCAGCCCTCGAGAACCTCGATATGGCTGCATAGCCCAATGAAAACTGCCTCCTGAAAACCCGGGGCGCTTCAGTTATCTATCTTGATGCTGTGGGGGTTGAGGAGCGGGCCTTTGCTGCGCGCATGTGGGAGCCCGATAGGGCTCAATGAATTGCTGGAAATCTCCGTCCAGCATTGCTCTCGCTACGTCGCTTGTCGGTGGGTAGCTGAGAAGCAGCGTACGATTGTCCGTTGTGCAGACGAATGCTACGCCGTACCCTTGAGAGTCATCATTCTTAATCGTCGATTTCCAGTTTAAAATCGCTGTGAAGACCAACAATATTCGTGCTATTTGCCTTGAGCGAATTGGCGGGGGTTAATTCTATGAAATCGACGCTTGCGACGGCATCTGCTTTGTTTTCTTCATTTCTTTCCTTTTCGGCACATTCTCAGGAAAGCCAGTCCAACCAAGGCATATTCCCAGGATGGAAAGACAATATATCGTTTTCGATAAATCCTAGAATAGGAAAATCCCTACCTTCTGATTCTTCACAGGACATTGTTGATGAAGGTGAAGGAGAAATTGCATTTACAATCAGTCGACCAAAAACCAAGGGTGGAGTTCAACTGCAATTTAAATTTGGCATTATTTCTGCTCCGCAACTATTTGATAAGGCTGATCCGACTAGCGCTTTGTATGGCGAGGCCACGATAGGTGATAGCTACGTTACAGTACGCGAATTGCTGGATCGTAGCGGAGAATTAAGCCCCGATGTATCGGACGCCGTACGTCCCTATGTCCGCTATCGCTTTACAGCGGCCTACAATGATTTTTTAGACAAGTGGGCGCGGAGTGACGACACGTTGACCGCAGGTGTGCGGTATCGCGATGTTCGTACTATTATGTGTAATGAAAAGCTGCCACCCGCGACGCGGGTTGGAGCATGTTCTGATACCCCAGGGGTATATGTTGAAGCGCGAGCAGAGGTGAGCCATACATGGTCAACCGATGTGAGCTATCGGCGGGTGTATCCCAGCCTTCGTCTCGACGTGTATAGCAGACCATTGGCGGGCGGAGTTCGCATTTTTGGATGGGCGCAGGGTGAAACAAGTTTCTTTCGGGACGAAAGAAACTTGAAAGGTAGATTGAGAAAAGACCAGAGATTGCGGCTAGCAGCGGGGCTCGACTTGTCGAAATGGGTCAGCCGTTTAGGGCCGAAAATAGACCTGTCCATTTCAGGGCAATATCAGCGGCGGTGGTCAAATTTCGCCGATAAGCGGCATGAGCGTGGCTATTTTATCCCGTCATTCACTTTCACATCTCCTCTATGATTTAGGCCGGTTTTCAGCATTCAAGTTGTAATATCAGCCTGGCGCTTCAACCCGTCGAATGGCCGTCACCAACGGTGACGCCTTCACACCGGGCCACAGCTCGGCGGCATATTCGATGACGCCCAGGGCGGTGCCTTGCTGGATATGCCGCACCAGTTCATCAAGGCCATGGCCCTCGATCGCAAACTGCCGGGTGCCGAAATCCAGTGATAGCATTCGGTCGCCGATAAATTCGACGGCATAAAGGCTGTGGTAGGCCATGGCCCAGCCAGTCCATATTCGCGCCCTTGGCTCGAATTTCCGGCATTCCAGCATGAGCGCGGGTTGCGACCGCGCCCGCTGGATGATCCAGGGTTTATACTCGGTGAGATCCAGTGCGCGCCCTTCCTCATCGGCGGGTTCTTCGCGCAGCGGCGCTGACGCCGCTGCCGGGCCGGGCGGCTCACCATCGCGACGGGGTTGCTCGAACATCGCGCGCCAATTGCCGACCCGGCGCGGATCAGGCTCCCAACTATTGGGAATGGAATCGGGCATTGCTATCGCTCCATGTCAGGGGTGTAGTTACGCGGCGGCGCACGGTTCGGCTTGTCCACCGGGGTCATTCGTTCCACCTGCCTATCGAACCAATTAAACCAGCGTCTGGCGCTGCGCGCTCTGTCCCCCATCCGGGTTGGCTCTGTCTCCAGCCCAGTGAATGCCTTTTTGACGCGCTGCTCCAATTCCTGCCAATGCTTGGCCATATGATACTGGCCCCATTTCTCACGGAAGACCGGCGAAAGAACGGTCTTCATGTAATAGGCAATGCCAAGCATCGGCTCCGGCAACCGAGCGATGCCTCGCTCCAAGAAACTGCGCCGGTCGATACGGGCTTCGACACCCGCGCGTAATAACGCCGCGTTTGCGATGTTCTCCCAGCTTTCTCGACATTTTTCGTAAAAATCTGAGCAATTCCAGCTATTTATGTTAGAATTTATCATGACCGGCCGACCGTTGGGATAAACCTTGCCTTCCGGGTCCTTTATGCGCTCGTGACGAATCTTCAGCCCGAAGCCGTCCGAAGTGAGAGGCCGCATCGTCAGCATGATGTGGCAATGCACGTTCTCGCCGGAATCGCTGGCGGTGACGGAATGCCAGCAGCAATCGGCTACCATCCCGCGACTGACGAAATTCGCCTGCACAAAGTCGCGGACGATGCTGATCCGCTCCGCCGGACCCAACTCACGGGGGATTGCCACATAAAGTTCGCGCGCGACCTGGGCGTCCTTGCGCTTCTCGCCAGCCTCAACGGCGTTCCAGAATGCCTCCCGTCCGATCCCCTGCACCCATGCAGGAGCATTATCCGGAAACATCAACTCCGTTCTCTGGACGCCCTGTTTGCGGGTATAGTCATGCACCCGCCCGGTGCGCTGGTCCTCCAGCTTTTCGCCAGCCCGATAAGCGGCGGCAGCGACAGCGGACCTACCTGCGCTTCTCTGGATCACCTGGACCCTCATGGAAAATAGCGCCATGTCACCAACCGTCCGTCGTCATATCTCCCTCTCTCCCCAGCCGATAAACCGGCTTCCCAAACGCAGTCAGAAAAGAGCCAGCAGAAGAATGGGCTCGTAGATACGTGACGGTTAAAACAACCATCACGTGCACCCATGCTGGAGGCTTTTCTGAACGTATTATGGGGGAGATCAGGGTTAACGATTCCCTAATGCGCCAATGAAACAGACTGTTTCCCCGGCGCACGGGGGCGATGGCGACGGTCGCCTTGCGGGTGGCCGGGCAGCGACCCAGCCACCCGCAACGGGCAATCGGCAGTTGCATGGTAGCGATGCCACCATGGTCCCTGCGGGAGCCGATTGCGCCATGGGCGACGATGGCATGGGCGGGCATATTACAGCCCTCCCATGATGAGGCGGCAGTGATCCGGCAGGGCGGCGTAGGCCTGCTGCACGGTAGGCACCCGCAGCCGTGGCTTGCGCACGCACACCCTCACCAGATCATCCCGCATTGCCCGGCGGCGACGTATCCGGCGATAAAATCCCCGAATAGTGAAGAAGATGATGGCACCGGCCACCCCAACCGTGCTCAGACCGAGGGCGGTTTGCGTCTCCAGCCGGTCGATGGTGGCGACGAGGTAAAGGGCGAGCGCCACCAACGCCATCACGGCGGTCAGTGGCTTCACGAAGGTGCTGCGTCGTCGCACATGGCTTGCCATTGCGGCCCATGCCCGCCGCTTTGCCAACCATGCCTCACGCTGCTCGTAAGCGCGCATGACCGGCCCGCCAAGGATGAACGCAGCGACCGCCATCGGCCATGTGTCCGGCTCGGTAAGCCACATATAGCCCGACCACAGGAAAAATCCGATGGTGGGATAAACGATCAACGGATGCCCCAGCATCCGCGTTCTGGTGCTGAGCATTCTCATTTCTGCTGATATTCCACTTGCAGGAAGTTGGTGGCCGTCTCAGGGAAAATGCGGCCGCTCTGATACCAAAGTGCATCAACCCGGCCTCCAAAGGCATCGCCCCCGGTGCGCAGGCCAGTGCCAAACCAACCGGCCTCAATCGTGTGATCCATCGTTTCGTTGACGGACCAGCTCTCGCCTTGGCTCGACCCAGTAGAGCGGTTACGGCCATAGCTGTCGGAGCCGCCATGGGACGACCCGCTGCCCCACGAACTGCCGCCGCCATAGCTGCTACCGCCCGCACCGCTATTGTGGCTGGTCGATCCGCCAGAGTTAGAGTTCACGCCCCAATTGTCGCCCTCAGAAAGGCTGACGCCATGGCTGCTATTGGTGCCATGGTTCTGGCTATAGCCGCCGCGCCGCTGAAGGCTGCGGCCGATCTTGTCCGCCATCCACCGATTGGTAGTAGCGCACCCTGACGAATGGACCACGATGGTGTTGAAGTTACTGACGAGATTGTCTGCCCGATCATGAGCATTGTCGCCCCCGCAGGCGACCCGCAAGGCGGGCAAGCTCTGCGTCGCCATGACAACCGACACCAGCGAGCTACGACACCGGGCCATGAACTCGGCATCGCGGTGATAAAGCATGACCTGTGCTTCATCCATACCAATCCCCAGTGGGTGGACACCCTGCCGCGCATCCATGCCATGGCGACCAAGGCTCGCCCGCTGCACGAGATATTTTATGGCTTTCTGCGCAATTGCACCGTCTTCCCCGTAAGATTGGACAGGAAAATCGAGAATGACGATTGCCTGATGAAACAGGATTTCCGGTACGATGGTTGTCTCACCGCAGAATAACTCAGACAATATGCCCTGTTCAAACCGGGACAGCGCTGTCGTCAACGTAATGGTGATGTTGCTCGACGTCTTGCTGTCGAGGCTGATGAACTCATTCCAATATTCCGCGCAGCGCTGGGCCGCCGCTTCGTCAAAGCCAGGGATCGGCCCTTGCTTCAGGCGCTCCGCTGCTTTGATAAAGGTCTGCCACCAGAAGGAGGTTTTTTGCCATTCCGGGTCCCGCATCTGCTCCAGCGACTTTGGTGCACTTCGCAGAAAGGCAAGAATATCGGTAATGCGTACCCGCCCATATGCGGCAAACAGGGGCGGTATCGTATACCGCAAATGGGCCTGCCGGGCCGAGAGCCAGAACTCGTCACCACTTTTTCCTCTTGAAGGTGAACAACTTAGCGCAATTTCGATAATTTCGCCAACAACATCCACGACATTGTTGATATTGCCTGAGCGTGCCAGTTCCCACGCGATGAAATCGAGAACAGCAGCTCCGACACGCCAGATGAAAAGCGATGCGCATCGGCCTGCCTCCATGCAGTATTTCTTATATTCTCGCGCGTCTTCTTCTTTGACCGTGCACAGCAACATGCCGAACCCCGCCCTCAACATCGCGATGATAACCTGCTTGAATGTTGTGCTGGACTTGCCCGATCCCGTAGTCCCAAGGATCAGGATATGGGACAGCGCATGGCGTATGGTCCAGGTGCTGAACCGCGACAGGCGCAGCAGTGCGCCGTCCAGTGATAAGCGTTTCCTACCCATGATGGATGCCTTTCAAAGGTCGATGCCGGGTGCGCGATCCATGTCGCGATCTGTCCGGGCGCGATCGATGGCGTGATCGGGATCGATACCCAGGAACCGGTCGAAGGCACCTTGTTTCGGCTTGTCGTCTTCGGCAGGGCCAGTATCCCATCCACTGCGGCTGGGCTGCTCCGGCATCCGGCGACCAAAGAAGCCCTCGAACAGGAGTTTGTCCCTGATGTCGGCGATACCTTCACCGATGGCGCGGAAGATTTGCCGCAGCCAGTCAGTCACGGAAGGAAATTCCGCATGCGCAACGCCATGGCAGGCGCTGATAGTTGGCGATGCGCACGGCGCTCAGCTCGGCAAGTTTCCGCGCGCCTTCCTCGATCCGGCCATAATGGCGCAGGTAGTCGGCTTCTGCCGCCGCCTCGCGATAAAGCCGCTCGTCAATCAGGTTAGAATGATGGTGGCCGACAGAGCCACAATTCGGGCATTGGGTCATTGCCATTCTCCAAAATGCAGGGCGCACGAACCCACCGCCGCGCGGCAAAGCCCGCGCGCCCTTCAAGTTTTGTCAGGTGTTGTCAGTCACTCAGCGGCGGCACTCAGCGCTTAAGAAGCCGCCTGCCCATCCTCACAGCAGGGAGGTAAAGGCCATGTCTTCCGGGCGGACGCCCGCCGCTGAGAGATATTCGCGCCATCCAGCAATTAGATGCTGCACCTGATCGTTGGGTAGCGTCTGGGCGCTCTGGCCAATACCAGCCGGTGCCATCCCAACGCCGATCATATCTACCGAACATCCACGAAGGAACGGGGATGCCGGTGGCGGCAGATGCACAGGCTGGCCCGCCTTGAGCGCTTTCGTCGCCGAGAAACGCTCATCTTCGGCGATGCCATCGGTAAGAATGACGACGACACTGCGCGGCGTGCAGCGGATACCGGCGTTTTCGAGACTGAAGGTAATGTTCGTTGAGCCATCTCCGCCACGCTGCCGGTTTTTCGCCATCTGATCTTGCAGGGCCGCTTCCATGTCTCGGCGGACGGTTGGAAGCCGTTTGGCATAGCCGGACTTCACCTTGAAAATCGCAACACCATTTCCAGCGCTTCGATCACCGAAATTCATGATGCGGAAACTGTCACCCAGTTCCTGCCGCATCATCGCCTCTCCCACACGTCTGACTGACGCCTCCGCATAGGATGGGGAAGCGATAAACGCTGTACTCGCCGATGCATCGAGCATTACCGTCATTTCCGCCGCTTGTCGCACGGGAGGTTCCACGGTGGCATCGGTGGAATTGCACCCAGCGAGGCAAAGCGCCAGACCGGTCAAGGCGAACACCGGCACGGCTTTGGTAAGGATAACATGTGTCATTTCATACCTCCTTGTTCTTGAGCAGGGTGAGGAAGAACTGGACGTTCAGGCTTTTGAGATAGGCTTGCAGCCGGTCGAGCGCTGGCAGCGGTGTATCCGGCAGGTCCATCACGACATCCTCTGGTCGAATATCGCTCCCGACAGATTCGACCGAAGCATGAGCATCATGGGCCTGCGCAGCGGCCTGGCCGATCAGATCAGCTGCTTCCACGGCTGCCTTGCGCCGAAGCACGTCGGGAGCTTCCCGCTCGGCGATGCTGGATTGCAGCACGGCGATACGGGCATAGCAGGCATCCGCCGCTGCCAGTTCGTGCGAGATGCTCTCCACCTCTGCCCGCTCGGCCCTACCGGAAAGGATTGTCCGGATCGCAGGAAGCAACTTGCCCATCAGGCGATTGCTGGCAAGAAAAGACACACTGAAAAGTGCGCCACAGGCCAGCCCTAGACCAGCACCAGCGATGCCCCCAATGCCATCCCCTTCGCCTGCTGTTTGCGCGGTGGCAACGAACATGAATGCGGCCATGCCGCCCATGAGCGCGACAATCGGCAGAACACCGAACTTGCGCAACGCCTTGCGAACCGGATGTCCATCCGCCTCGGAATTGTCATGAATGAGAGCGTGGCTCAAAATCAGGGCCGCGACGATCCCCCACCGCATCGACATCATTTCTTCGCCGAGATTGGTGCCGTCCGACAGCGTGCCATATTGGGCGGAGAGTGCCACCTTCATGCTGAACATTTCGCTGGCACAAGCCACCACGATGCCGATGGCGCTGACCGATGCCTTAAAATAGGCATGCCCTAGCGGCAGGAGCTTGCCGCGCGCCGCTTCGATCCCGACCTGGCTCCGCTCGGTAATCGGGTAATACTCTTGGACTAACGAACTCATCGCTATTCTCCTTCACTTCTTGCTTGGGAAAAGAGGGCCGGAGTCCCGGCCCAGGATGTCGACGATCAATGCCGCAGGCTGGCCCCGTTTTCTGACGGCCAAATGGTGCTGATGCGCCGATGTACCCGTCCACGCGGCGGCTCCGGCTCTGGCGGCACAGGCGCAGGGAACAGCGCATCCAGCCTGCGCAAATGCGTATCCAGCGCATTTTCCGTAGCCTTCAGTTCGCGCCGATCCTCTGCCAACTCATCGCAATGGTTGGCATGAAGCCGCCAGATCAGCGCATCGGCGGGCACATGACCGTAATGCGCCGTGCGGGTAAAATCTGCGTGGATGTTATCGCGCTCGGCGAGGATTTTCCGCTTATTCACGGTGCTGACGAATTCATGGTCGCCTGCTACTGTCGTCGTGTACGTAGGTTCCTGCGGATTCTCAGTGTTGCCTGTCTTCGGCATGCGAAAGGAATCTGACTTATTCCTCCATGCCGAAAGAAGCATAGTCTTGTTCAACAAAGACATGATGTTTCCTTTCCAAAAATGGGGATTTCCCATCGGATTGCAGTTGTCAGATATGGATCGTCGTATGATTTCGGTGCTAGAGAGACCGGGCGCGCGGTGCTAACGACAAAGCCTTGTCGAGTCGATCTTCTAATTCACTGACACTGGTAGTCATAACTTCTTGGGTTTCAAAATTGCCGTCTAAGGCTTCCAGCATACGTTCGTACCGCTCTAATGCTGGATGATTTACAGGAGTTGCTGTAAAGACTATGGCTTCATAATCATTATCAAAATGATACTCAGCTACATAATCTGATGCTCTCAGTCCGAACCTTTTGGCTAGTTCGACTGTCTTTGTCAGAAGTGCAATTTGCGTAGATGCGACCATAAAATTATTCATAATTATTATTACATGATTATTGTAATTCATAATCGCAACTATTGTTAGTGACAATTTTGTGACACTACTTTCTCCTTTTTCGTGGCGCAGAGGCTGGGTGCCGGTGGAGCTACTTCTCAGCACGTTCGGCATTGAGTGGATAAAAACCATCGCCTTGATCCGCTTCCCAGTTGCTGCTGTGCTGAGGATTGCGAATCGCGACGGAAATCAAAATGGGTTCATTCGAAAAAGATTCAGAAATAATTCGCAAGCGCGATCACTATCCCAGGCCGGGAGCGCCATTTTACGAGCTATTCTGTTTTCACATGGATTGGGGAACGAGGCCGGAGATTGAACCAGATTCCATCGGAAAATCATGGCCCAACTTGAACAGTGCTTTTGGAAAAGGCATTGTGATTCAATGAGATGCATGCACCGGCGCGAGTGTTACCA
>NZ_JAZDXA010000073.1:0-8947 GCF_040170545.1 Sphingobium sp. MK2 | reverse complement strand
ACCACGAAGTGGTGGAGGGGTGTCACCCTATCGAGAGCGTGACACCCCTCCGTCAGGGCTACGCCCTGCCACCTCCCCTGCCAGGGGAGGCCTATCGCATATGGAACGCACCCATTTTCATTCGTCATGCTGAACTTGTTTCAGCATCCATCGTGCCTCAGGAGCGTCGGCTCGTGGGGAGAAATGGACCCTGAAACAAGTTCAGGGTGACGACTTTGGATAGGTTGGGTGCCATATGCGATAGCCCTGCCTGCCAGGGGAGGATGCCGAACCACAAAAAAAGGCCCGGCGATCACCGGGCCTTCTTCTTGTCACGTTGCCGTACCGATCAGTTCGCCACCAGCGGCAGCCCATCCTTGCCCCGCGCATCGGCATAGCGTTCGCGCGTCTCGGCCCGCGCGATCGCCGCGCTGATCGGCGCTTCGACGCGGGCCATCGCCTTGGCCTTGCACGCCTGGAGCGTGGCAAGCTCTCTGGTGGAGCACACGCGGCTGGCGGCACGGGCGATGCGGCTGCGCAACTGCGCCTGATGCGCGGGGTTCGAAAGGTCAAGGTCGCCATGATAGACTTGGGCGGTGCGGCCGTTGGACACGAAATCCTCGGCGGAAGCGGCACCGGCGCTGGCGAACAGCACGGCGGAAGCGGCGGCGGCAAACAGGGTCGAACGAAACATCATCTATCTCCTCAAAAAATCTGGTTTGGCCGGTCCGCCGCCAAATGGGGGGCTGCGCAGCGGGCCGGGGTGCGAACGGAGGGAGCCGGGGTCTTGGGGTCGGCATCCTGCCCCGTTCGCCCATTCTGTTTAGCCCCGCGCCCTGCCCGATGCCCGCCCGCTTCGACCGGCAGCCCGCGTCATCGGCGAACGACGCCTGCACCGACGAAGCGCAAAATCGCGCCGACAAACCGCAGGACGAACGACATGCGACCGCCCGACAAACGACATCTGCCGTAACGGAAAGCGCGAATCGTAACGATGGAAGGGGCAATAGAAAACGCCCCCGGCGCAAGGGATGGCCGGGGGCGTATCCAGGTTGCTGTCGGGCACACCGGGATCAGGATAAACTGTCAGTTAAGAGACGACACCATCGGCGCTGAACCGTCGCTGAACTTGGCCTCATCATAGCGCCACGCCCGCCCCGCGCGCCCTCCGTTCGATGACCGGCCCCTGCCACCCGGTGGGCGGCATGGACGCGGGATCAACCGTCAATCTGGCCCGACCAACGACATGGGCGGCTCGTCCCGCTCCAGCGGCGGCAGCCCCGCCACCTGCAAAGCCTCCACCAGATAGGCCTCGAACGCCGCATCGCGCGATGGCGCCCGCTGCCGCATCCACGCCAGCGCCACCAGCGCCCGCCACGCCGCCAGCGCTTCGGGGTCCAGCCCGGTCAGCGCCCGGTGTCGCCGCACATAATAAGCGCTCGCCGCATCGCGCATCTTCGCTGCGGCCCAGCCCAACACGGCCCCCTCGCCCGCGTCCCCGCCCGGCCCGAAGCGCATCACCATCTCGGTCCGCACCACATCGGTCGCCGCCATGCCCCGCGCCGCGCGCGACCAGTCGATCACCGCCAGCCCGTCCTCGGTCACGATCAGATTGGCGGGGTGCAGGTCGCCATGCGACAGCGCATCGCCCTCGTTCAGCTGGTCCAGCCGGTCGACCGCCGCCGCGCGCAGCCGCTCGCCCACGGGCGCGGCCTCTATGTCGACGCGCAAGATCGCCTTGCGACTGCGCAGCGTCGGCACATGGCATTCCGAAATCCGCTGCTGCAACCGCGCCATCTCGCCCAGCGCCCAGCGCCCGCGATGCGGATTGCGCGCCATATAGGCCAGCAGATCCGGCCCCTCCATGTCGGCATAGATAATCCCCTGCCGCCCGCCCGCTTCCTGCAGGTCATAGGCGCGCGCGACCGGCAGCCCGCTCGCCTGCACCGCCCGCGCGATCGCATATTCGCGCGCGACGATGCCGGGGTCGATCCCGTCGTGAAACAGCTTCAACACCCGCCCCTCGCCCAGCCGGAACACCTCGGCACTGGCCCCGGCGGCGATGAAGGTGGAAGGATCAGGCAGGCGCATCACCGCGCGATGTGCCGCAGCAAGGCGCGCTTGGCCAGCCCTTTTGCGGCGGGAGGAACGCGCCCCCCTCCGCCCCGCACAGCCCCCCTCCCCTAAACCGCCCGCGCCTCGACCAACCTCGCCGCCAGATCCCGCGCCGTCCGCGCCGCGCCCATCAGCGTGGCCGATCCCGCCCCGCACCAGTCGCCATAGCCCGCCAGCCACAGCCGCGGTTCCTTGATCGACCGCTGCTCCTCCACCAGAACGCGGCCATCCGCCTCCACCACGCCCAGCCCCGCCAGATGCGCCAGCGCCGGGCGAAAGCCGGTGCACCAGATGATCGCATCGACCTTTGTCTCCGACCCGTCCGGCCACACCACGCCCATCGCCGTCATCCGCGTGAACGGCCGCCGGGTGTTCAGGTCACCGCGCGCCCGCGCTGCCTTGACCGGCGGCACCATGACGATATCGCCAATGCCGCCCACCGGCACATCGCTTGGGGCCTCCTTCATGCGCGCCACCGCCCGTTCGAACAGCACCCGGCCATCGACATCGTCGGGCAGGAACAGCGGCTCCTGCGTCGTCACCCAGCTTGTGCGCGCCACCGGCGCCAGCTCCGCCACGATCTGCGCCCCGCTATTGCCGCCGCCCACCACCAGCACGCTCTGCCCGGTATAGGCATCCGGCCCGACATAATGCGCGGAATGGACCTGCACCCCCGCAAACAGCGCTCGCCCCGCCATGTCGGGAATATAGGGGTGCGACCAGGTGCCCGTCGCGCTGACCACCTTATGCGCGGCAAAGCGCCCCTTGTCGGTCACGACCGCCAGAGCATCGCCCGCCCGCTCGACCGCCGCCACCCGCACCGGCCGCTCGATCGGCAGCGCATAGCGCGCCTCATAGTCCCGCAAATAGGCCAGCACGTCATCGCGCGTCGGATAGCCTTCATGCGCCGGCGGCGGCATCAGCCAGCCGGGCAGCGAACTATAGCCAGCGGGCGAAAACAGCCGCAACGACTCCCACCCATGCCGCCACGCCCCGCCCGGCCCGTCTTCCGCATCCAAAATCAGGAAATCCGCCCCCGCCCGGCGCAGATAATAGCCCAGCGACAGCCCCATCTGCCCGCCCCCGATGATGACGATATCGCGCGGTGCGGCCATCAGGCCTGAAGCCAACGCTGAAGATCATCCGCTTTGGGAAGGCCGCCTGCATGAACCATCTCGTCGTCGATGACGATGCCAAACATATTCATTCGGCTTGGTCCATGCTAATATCCTCTTCCAGATCTTCGTCGGCATCCCGCTCTTCTACGGCAGCCTCGCCGCCAAGCGCCCTGAACCGCTCATTGGCCAGCCAGGCCAACCTGTCCGCCTGTGTCGCCAAGGCCCTGCGGAGGCCCGCCTGCACGTCCCGTCCCGCAATGATATGGGCCAGCCGCGCAATTGTCTGCGCGCGCCGGGCGATGCGTAAATCAGGGTGTTGACGAAACCGCACAGCCTCAGCGCTCACGATTTCGCCCTCTATACTCGCGGGCAAGTCGCAAATTTCCACGTCGGGCGGATCTTTCTCATTCAATATCCGGCCGAAATCGCTCTCCTCGACCAAGCGCAAAAATACGGTTCGTTCCAACCTGTTGAGATGATCTGCGGCTTCGCGCGCTCGACCGTTACGCTTAGGGTAACCCTTCACGTCCTGATATTGGTGCAACGCCCAGACTTTCACCGTGCGAACCTCAAATGGATCGAGCACGGACATAGCGACCGCGTCTGTACGTTGGTTCGTTAAATGCCGACCGATCCGGCTTCCCAGGCTCTCGCGGGTCTGCCCGACATAAATAGGCTCACCATCATAGTCGAAAAACGCATAAACGCCCCATCTCACGGCGCCGACGGTGATGGAGTCCCCCTTCTTCGTTAGCGGAGGATTATCGATAAATTGGGACAGCTTCTGGTTTTTGAACCTGTTGAGTTCTGCGCGAAGCTGCACTGTTTCGTCAGGAGGCTTATGCGTTGCAATGTCCGCAACCTGCCGCTTCCTTCGACCGTCCTTTTCATCAGGCGGCAACAATATGCGGCTCCCTCAAGTTCAGCACGGGCAATAATATATTTTCCGCCAGATAACGAACGGCAGGAACCGCCACGCCGTCCCCTGTCAGATGATAGGCATCATTATATCGTTCCGGCAGTTTGTAACGATCCGGCAAACCCATCAGGCGCGCCGTCTCCCGCGCCGACATCAACCGCGACCGCACCCTGCCATTCTCGATCATCATAATGATCTGGCGACTGGAACCGCCACCGGGCGTGCGCAGGCACCCTGCAAGATCGAACCGCACTTCGGCCCTTTGCATCTTACGGCCAGCTTCCATGCGTGTGCGCTTATAGACCGCACCGACGCTGCGATGGCGATTGGCCATAACCAAATCTATCTTCGCGCGGTTGACCGGGCTCATCATCCCAAGCAACCGCGCCGTATCGGCCTCGCTTGCCCAACATGGTCCGGTTTGCTCATCCTCGATGATATCGATCAAACGAGTAGCGGACGGTTTTGGAACGGGCGGCGCGAACCAGAGCCAGCGCGACCGCAGCCGTTCTGGCAAAGTAGCCTGCACGGTGCGTAGTCGATGGGGGTGCCACATATCGACAGCATAGGGGCTGATAACATGGCCGGGTATATTCATGGATTGATCGACCGCGACCAGAAAAAGCCTCGGCCGGGATTGGGGCACAAAATGCTGGGCGTCGATCACCAGCGCGCCGAACCAATAGCCAGCGTCACCAATCGCATTGCACAACGCGGCAAAATCGGCACCGCCATGGGATGTAAGCAATCCGCAGACATTCTCCAACACGATGGTCCGTGGCTTGCGTTTCTCATCACGAAGAGATTTTACAAGGTTCCAGAACGGCCAGAAAGTGCCGGATCGCGCGCCACCCAGGCCAGCGCCATTGCCCGCCAGAGACAAGTCCTGGCATGGGAAGGACGCCCAAATGAGATCGGCATGGCCTGGTAGCTGGTTGGTGGCAACGTTGGCGACATCCCCCACATGCAGCACATCACCGCCCCAATTTTCGGCGTAGGATGCCGCTTTCTTAGGATCGAAATCATTGGCAAACAGGCACCGCCACCCCTGCCCCAACCCGGCGCGTGCCATCCCGCCACCGGCGAAAAACTCGTAAAATGTCCGTTCGCTCATATCGGCCACCTTGCCAAGCTAAACTATATAAGCAAGTCCGCTTGTCCATTGCGGGACACCATCCCATTTGCGAGCACTGTGTATTAGCGGCGCTTGCAGCGCAAGAACAAATCTGGAACAACGCCCCTCATGAGCCTTACCCACATTTCCGTCCGCGGCGCGCGTGAACACAACCTCAAGGGCGTCGATGTCGATCTGCCCCGCGACAGCCTGATCGTCATCACCGGGCTTTCGGGGTCGGGCAAATCCTCGCTCGCCTTCGACACCATCTATGCCGAGGGGCAGCGCCGCTATGTGGAATCGCTCTCCGCCTATGCGCGCCAGTTTCTGGAGATGATGCAGAAGCCCGATGTCGAACATATTGAGGGCCTCAGCCCCGCGATCAGCATCGAGCAGAAGACGACCAGCCGCAATCCCCGCTCCACCGTCGCGACCGTCACCGAAATCTATGATTATATGCGCTTGCTCTGGGCGCGCGTCGGCATTCCCTACAGCCCCGCGACCGGCCTGCCGATCAGCGCGCAGACCGTCAGCCAGATGGTCGACCGCGTGATGCTCCTGCCCGAAGGCACCCGCTTCTACCTGCTCGCCCCCGTCGTGCGCGGGCGCAAGGGCGAATATCGCAAGGAACTCGCGGAGTGGCAGAAGGCGGGCTACACCCGCGTCCGCATCGACGGCGAAATGATGCTGATCGAAGACGCCCCCGCGCTCGACAAGAAGTACAAGCATGACATCGAAGTCGTCGTCGACCGCCTCGCCGTCGCCCCCGACATGGGCACGCGCCTGGCCGACAGTTTTGAGCAAGCGCTCAAGCTGGCGGATGGGCTGGCCTATGTGGACCTGGCGGATGGCAATGTCGCAAATCTTCTCCCCTCCCCTTCAGGGGAGGGGCCGGGGGTGGGGGCTCTCGTCGATGCACAGCCCCTCCCCAACCCCTCCCCTGAAGGGGAGGGGCTAAAGAAGAAGATGAAAGGCGCGGAAGTCCCCGCCAACCGCATCGTCTTTTCCGAAAAATTCGCCTGCCCCGTCAGCGGCTTCACCATTGCCGAGATCGAGCCGCGCCTCTTCTCCTTCAACGCCCCCATGGGCGCCTGCCCCGCCTGCGATGGCCTTGGCGAACGGCAGGAGTTCGACCCCGAACTCGTCGTCCCCAACGAAGCCCTCTCCCTCAAAAAAGGCGCAGTCGTCCCCTGGGCCAAGTCCAACCCGCCCTCGCCCTATTATATGCAAGTCCTCGGCTCCCTCGCCAAGGAGTTCGGCTTCAGCCTCGACACCCCCTGGGCCGACCTCCCCGGCGAGATCAAGCTCATCATCCTCCACGGCACCGGCGGCAAGCCGGTCACGCTCAAATTCATGGATGGCCGCAAAAGCTACGAAGTGAAAAAAGCGTTTGAGGGCGTCATCGGCAACCTCAACCGCCGCCTCCTGCAAACCGAATCCGCCTGGATGCGCGAGGAACTGAGCAAATATCAACGCGCCCAGCCCTGCGAGACCTGCCACGGCGCGCGCCTCAAACCCGAAGCCCTCGCGGTCAAGATCGCGGGCGAGGACATCTCCCTCTCCACCCGCCGCTCGGTGGTGGACGCGCTCGCCTTCTTCACCGCGATGCCCGCCAAGCTCAACGACCAGCAGAACCAGATCGCCAAGGCCATCCTCAAGGAAATTGTCGAGCGCCTCGGTTTCCTCAACAATGTCGGCCTCGACTATCTGAACCTCGACCGCACCAGCGGCACGCTATCCGGCGGCGAATCCCAACGCATCCGCCTCGCCTCGCAGATCGGCTCCGGCCTCTCCGGCGTCCTCTACGTCCTCGACGAACCGTCGATCGGCCTGCATCAGCGCGACAATGACCGCCTGCTCGTCACCCTCAAACGCCTGCGCGACCTCGGCAACAGCGTCATCGTCGTCGAGCATGACGAAGACGCCATCCGCCACGCCGACTATATCGTCGACATGGGACCGGGCGCCGGCATTCGCGGCGGCGAGATCGTCGCGCAAGGCACGCTCAAGCAGATCCTGAAAGCCAAAAACTCCCTCACCGCCGATTATCTCAACGGCACCCGCCGCATCGAAGTGCCCAAGAAACGCCGCAAGGGCACCGGCAAGAAGCTGACCGTCCACAACGCCCGCGCCAATAATCTGCGCGGCGTCACGGCGTCGATCCCGCTCGGCACCTTCACCTGCATCACCGGCGTCTCCGGCTCCGGCAAGTCCAGCTTCACCATCGACACGCTCTACGCCGCCTCCGCCCGCGCCCTCAACGGCGCGCGCATCCTGGCCGGCGCGCATGACAAGGTGACGGGCCTTGAACATTGCGACAAGGTGATCGACATCGACCAGTCGCCCATCGGCCGCACCCCCCGCTCCAACCCGGCCACCTATACCGGCGCCTTCACCAACATCCGCGACTGGTTCGCGGGGCTGCCCGAATCCCAGGCGCGCGGCTACAAACCCGGCCGCTTCAGCTTCAACGTCAAGGGCGGCCGCTGCGAAGCCTGCACCGGCGACGGCCTGATCAAGATCGAGATGCACTTCCTCCCCGACGTCTATGTGACGTGCGACGTGTGCCACGGCGCGCGCTACAATCGCGAAACGCTGGAGGTGAAGTTCAAGGGCCACTCGATCGCCGACGTGCTCGACATGACGGTCGAGGATGCGGTCGAATTCTTCAAGGCTGTCCCCCCCATCCGCGACAAGATGGCCATGCTCGCCGAAGTGGGCCTGGGCTATGTCAAGGTCGGCCAGCAGGCCACGACCCTATCGGGCGGCGAAGCCCAGCGCGTCAAACTCGCCAAGGAACTCGCCCGCCGCGCCACTGGCCAGACGCTCTACATCCTCGACGAACCCACCACCGGCCTGCATTTCGAAGATGTCCGCAAACTGCTCGAAGTCCTCCACGCGCTGGTCGACCAGGGCAATAGCGTCGTCGTGATCGAACATAATCTGGACGTCATCAAGACGGCGGACTGGATCATCGACATGGGGCCGGAAGGTGGGGTCAAAGGCGGCGAAGTCGTGGCCGAAGGCACGCCGGAAAAGGTCGCGAAGGAACCGCGCTCCTTTACGGGGCATTATTTGGCGCCGTTGCTGGGGTTGGAGAGTGTGGCGGCGGAGTAAACGATAGATTCGATGAGAAAGTATATATTGACCCTTTTCCAGTTGTCATCGTAACATCCTTCAAACGTTCAGGGGGGAGTTGGCATTTGAAGATCTGTTCAATAGGTGCAAAGAATTTTCGTACATTAGAGAATTTTGAATTAAATTTTCGTCCGAATTATTGCGCGATATCTGGTCAAAACAACGCTGGCAAATCAGCAGTAGTGAGAATTATACAATACTTCTTTGATAGTAGAGATGATGAACCTTTTTTTGCTCGAATGAATCGAGGGATATCATATTCTAAAGACGTTACTCAATGGCTTACAGCAGATGAAATACAAATTTCGGTTACTGTTGAATTAGACCGAAAAGATGATTCTGAGGTATTTTTTGTTGTTGATACTTACAGCCAAGGTAATATTACTGATAATTCAGTAAAGGTTTTCTTATCCCAATTTATAAATAAAGACGGAAACAGCAAGCTTTTATGTCTTGTAAATGGCACAGAATTAGACGGTCAAAAAGCTAGCCCGGCTTATTCATGACAGCGGCGTAGTTTGCCTGGATTGGCGGGCGACGGCACTGGCGGCGTGGACGGGACGA
>NZ_JAZDXA010000072.1:0-9675 GCF_040170545.1 Sphingobium sp. MK2 | reverse complement strand
TGAAAGCCGCCACAGACCGGAGCCGCCGCCCACATGTCCCTTCATCTAAACCAACAATGTCAAAGAACCTAAACCAACATTAGAAGCGGACAAGCTATCTACCCCGATCCTTGCGTTCCGGGGGACATCTGTCCGTCTATGTTGGCGACCGTTCCGAACGCTCCCTGCTGGCAGCGCCCCGTCCGGTGAACAGCCCTCTAGGTAAGGCAGCAGATTCGGTCAACAGGAAAAATCCACCAGCTCACCAATTTTTCAACAAGCGCGTCATCCAAACGACGCAAAAGCACCGTAGATGCTGGAGACTTGAGGCTTTAGATAAGTCGAAGGGCGCAACGATTTTTCAGTCTGCGCGCGATCCAAACTCTGCCCAATTTGGTCGCCGCCACCGAATCATCGCATCGAATCAGGGCGATCGGCGATCGCTACAGCGGCAACCCGACATAATTTTCGGCGATCGTCGCCTGCGCAGCTTGCGACGAGGCGATGTAGTCGAGTTCGGCCACCTGCATCCGCCGGTCGAACGCATCGCCATCCGGGAAGCGATGCATCAGCTTGGTGAGTTGCCAGGAAAAGCGTTCCGACTTCCATACCCGCGCCAGCGCCTTGTCCGAATAGCCCGCCACCGCATCGACATCGCCCTGCTTGAAATAGCCGATCAGCGCTTGCGATAGATAATGGACGTCGGACGCCGCCAGGTTCAGTCCCTTGGCGCCGGTCGGGGGTACGATATGCGCGCTATCCCCTGCCAGCATCAGCCGCCCATAGCGCATCGGCTCGAACACGAACGAACGCAGCGGTGCGATCGACTTTTCGAGCGCGGGCCCGCTGGTCATGTTCGCTGCCGCCTCCGGACCAAGGCGAATTGCAAGCTCGTCCCACAGCCGATCATCGGGCCACTCTTCAATCTTCTCGTTGAGCGGAACCTGGATATAATAGCGGCTTCGCGTTTCCGACCGCATCGAGGCCAGGGCAAAGCCACGGTCATGGTTGGCATAGATCAGCTCATGATTGCACGGCGGCACGTCCGCCAATATGCCGAGCCAGCCAAAGGGGTAGACCTTTTCATAGGCAGTGGCGACCGAGGCCGGAATCGCCTTGCGTGAGGGACCGTGAAAGCCATCGCAGCCGCACAGAAACTGTGCGTCGATCCGGTGGGTCACGCCATCCTTGCTATAGGTGACATAGGGCGTATCGCTATCGACAGCATGCAGCGCCACATCGGCCGCCTCATAAATGATCTCCAGCCCACGTTCGGGCGCAGCATCCATCAGGTCGCGAGTCACTTCGGTCTGGCCATAGACCATGACTTTCTTGCCGGTAAGCGCCTCGATATCGATACGGATAAGTCGCTCGCCGTCAGCGAGGTGGAAGCCATCATGCGGCAATCCTTCAGCATGCATGCGCGCGCCCAACCCCAAATGATCCATCAGATCGGTCGTCGTCCGCTCCAGCACCCCTGCCCTGATCCGGCCCAGCACATAATCAGGCGCTGCCCGCTCCACCACGACAACCTCTATGCCCTCGGCCCGCAGTAAATGGCCCAACAGCAGGCCTGCGGGTCCAGCCCCGATAATGGCCACTTGCGTCTTCATCCCATGCCTCTCCTATAAGCCGACTTTGATCCAGACGTGCCGCAACCGGCGCAGACGCAACAGGGGCAGAGCAACAATCTACATGGATGATTCACCAGAACTTTGGTCGGCGGTAATGCGGCACTTGACCGATTAAATCTGTTATCGCATGCCGTGCCAAACATCCAAGAAGATGGACGATCCGTCCAACTAGCGCCTGTTATGGAGCGGTCAGGGCCGCAAGGCAGAGGAGTGAGAAATGACCGACATCAGACGCCAGTTGGACGAAGCGCCGATGGGTCGGTTACAGATCACTGCAATAGCATTATGCGTGCTGCTCAATGCGCTCGACGGATTCGACGTGCTGGCGATCAGCTTCGCGTCGCCAGGCATCGCCAGGGAATGGGGCGTCGATCGCGCCGCGCTGGGCTTTGTCCTGTCGATGGAACTGATCGGCATGGCCGTGGGGTCGGTCTTGCTGGGCAATATCGCCGATCGTTTTGGGCGGCGCCCCACCATTTTAGGATGCTTGGTCGTGATGGCCGGCGGAATGGGCGCGGCGACCGTGGCGTGGGACGTCACCTCACTCTCGCTGATCCGTTTGGTCACCGGACTTGGCATTGGCGGCATGCTCGCCTGCACCAATGCAATGGTCGCCGAACTGGCGAATGCACGCGCGCGCAGCCTCGCGGTTGCGATCATGGCGGCGGGCTATCCGGTCGGCGCGATTTTGGGCGGATCTGTCGCCTCCTATTTGCTGATCGCTGGCGACTGGCGCGATATCTTCCTGTTCGGGGGCATCGTCACCGCTCTGTTCCTGCCGCTATCGCTGTGGCTGTTGCCGGAATCGATTGGTTTCCTGGTCCAGAAGCGGCCGCAAGGCGCACTGCTGAAGATCAATCGCTTGCTCGCCCGCATGGGCCAGGCCACGGCTGCCGCACTACCACCGCTGGACGCGGCCGCGCCCAAGCCTTCCTTTGCCTCACTGTTCGCCCCCGGCCTGGCACGCACCACCATCCTGCTGACGCTGGCCTATTTCTGCCACATCATGACCTTCTACTTCATTCTCAAATGGGTGCCCAAGATCGTCGTCGATATGGGCTATCTCCCTTCGAGCGCGGGCGGCGTGCTGGTGTGGGCCAATGTGGGCGGATTGATCGGATCGCTGCTGCTGGGCGCGCTCAGTTGGCGCATCGCGGTTCGCCCGCTCGTTATCGCGGCGATGCTCGCTTCGGCCATCATGGTCACGGTCTTCGGTCAGGGGCAAACGACGCTGGCGGGACTGAGCCTCATCGCGGCGATGGCGGGCTTCTGTACTAATGGCGCGGTCGTGGGACTCTATGCGCTGATTGCCCAGTCTTTCCCGACTGCGGTGCGGGCCGGTGGCACTGGCATCGTCATTGGGGTGGGCCGCGGCGGCGCGGCAATGGGACCGATACTGGCAGGCTTTCTGTTCAGTCTCGACTTCACCCTACCCCTCGTCGCGATCGTCATGGCGTCGGGATCGCTGCTGGGTGCCGGACTGCTGCTGGCATTACGCCCGCGCCGATAGGTCATGACCGCCTCGCCCGTCCCCGCCTTCTACCTGTATGGCGAGCCACAGCGCAGCGTTGCGGAAGGGTTCGTCCATGTCGAAAGTCTGGACGACCGTTCGCGGCCCAGCGAATGGACGATCCGCCCCCATGTCCATCGCGACCTCAACCATATCATCCTGATCGCGGAAGGGGGCGGCGCGATGCAGGCGGAGGAGACCGCCGTACGCTTCGATGCACCCTGCCTGCTGCTGATCCCGGCGGGTATCGTCCATGGTTTCACCTGGGCCAGTGAATCGCGCGGTGCCGTGGTCACTATCGCTGACAGTTATCTACGCCACCTCATCCTGCGCGATGCCGATCTCGCTCCCCTCTTTGCGCACCCAAAGGCCGTCACGTTGTCCCCGCCGGAGGGCGACAACGCCAATGTCGCTGTCGCCCGCATGGCTCAGGAATTGAGCTGGTCCGGCCCCGGCCAGCGCGCTGCGGTCGAATCCGCCTTGTTGCACCTCATGGTGCTGGCGTTGCGCCACGCCGCTTTGACCCGGCAGGAGCAGTCCGGCACCCCGCGCCAGGCGGCATTGGTTGCGCGCCTGCGGGAACGTATCGACCAACGCTTCCGGCTGCGCGAGCCGGTATCCGTGCATGCCCGCGCACTCGGCGTCAGCCTTACCGCCCTGCGCCAGGCTTGTGCTCAAGTAGCAAACAACTCCCCCACACAGATGCTTGACGATCGCACTTTGCTGGAGGCCCGTCGAATGCTGCTCTATTCCCAGCTATCCGTCGCCGATATCGCCTATGCCGTTGGTTTCGAAGATCCTGCCTATTTTTCGCGCTTCTTCAACCGCCATATAGGCCAGCCGCCGCGCGACTGGCGTGTTGCGCACAAGAGTTGACGCACAATGCCGCGTCACTAAGGATCATTCCATGACTGCCGATACGCTTACTGACATGCTCGTCGCACGACTGGTCCGCGACCATGGCAGCAGCAAACATCATTGGCGCCGGGTGATCGGCCCGCTACGCCTCTATAGTCGCACGACCCATCCCCATTGCAATTGGACCGTGACACCTACCGGCACCATCGCAGACGTGGCGTTGATCGAAAATATGCTCGATGATCTACGCATGACGCATCCCCTGCTGACGCGCTGATGCGCCCATTGTCTTGAAGGTAGCCACGTGATCGACCCTCGCGCTATCCGTACTTTTTTGGCGGTCGTTCGCAGTAATTCGATCAGCGGCGGCGCGCGCCTGCTCAATATTTCGCAGCCCTCCGTGTCGAACGCGATCGCGCAACTGGAACAGGCGTTGGGCGTGTCTCTGTTCGAGCGATCACGCACCGGCATTATGTTGACCCCGGAGGGAGAGGCACTGCTGCATCGCGCCGAATCCATCGACAGCTTGCTGAGGGATGCAGAGGTTGAAGTGAAACTGGCGAGCGCGGGCGTTCTGGGACCTTTGCGAGTCGGTGGTACGCCCGGTGCGCTGGTCAGCCTGTTGCCAGACGCCGTGCGCTTGCTGGAGGCGCGGATCGGCCAATTTGCATTGCATGTGGTTGAACGGCCCGACCATGATCTGGTGGCAATGCTGCATCGAGGCGAGATCGAGTTGGCATTTGTCACGACCGGCATCGAACAGCCGCCTGAGGACATAGAAGAACGCACTTTCTCGCGTGACCCCTTCTCTCTCATTGTCGGTCGCCAGAATGATCATCTGCCCGCGCGCATGTCCCTGGAAGACATGATGGCGATGCGCTGGGTACTGCCCGAAGCACGCGGCGCGTTCCGGCGGCAGATCGATGCCCTGTTCATGGCTGCCAATGTCCCCGTGCCGCAGGATATCATCCGGTGCGATTCCTTGCTCACGACCAAGGCGATGGTGCGCGGTAGCCAACGAGTCACGATTTTGCCGGTGCAGGTCGCGTCAGCCGAACTGTCGATCGGCGTGCTGCGCGCCATCGTGATAAAAGAAGCCAAATTTTCGCGCAGCATCGGCGTGCGGCGGATGGCGGACCGGCGCTTGTCCCGACTGGCCACCATGATGCTGGAAACGCTTATCCATAGCTCCAGCCTATGATATTCCAAAAAATCATTATTTTTAATTCTGGCCAAACGCATCCATAAAGGTTGGGTAAGAGCGTGACGCAGGAGAGATGGCATGCGGCAACTAATTCATAATGTCCGCATATTTGACGGAACTGGCGCAGCGTCCGTTCCCGGTGCCGTCCTGATAGAACAGGATCGGATTGCCTCTATCATATATGATGAGGCCACGATTGCGGCCACAACCGCCGACCGGGTCGTGGACGGTAGGGGTGGCACATTGATGCCAGGCATGATCGATTCGCACACCCACCTGACCTGGGGCAGTTCAGTCGAAAAAATCTATCATCAATTCATTCTTCCTGCGGACGAATTGAAGGTCGCGGCCTGGCGCAATGCCCGCGTCCTGCTGGATCATGGCTTTACCAGCGCCTATTCGGCAGGCGCTCTGGGCGATCAGATTGAGCCCGAACTGGCGCGCGCCATTGCGGCGGGTGAAACGCCGGGACCACGCCTCATCCCCTCCACGCTGGAGCGCAGCCCGGAAGGTGAGGAAGGCGTCGAAACCGGCGATGTTTTCAATGGCCGGGGTCCGCAAGCCATGCGTGATTTCGTCGCCTATTGCGCTGCGCAAGGCGTACAATCTCTCAAACTGGTGATATCGGGCGAAGATGCGTTGAAGCCCGGTACGTCGGGTGACATCCTGTACACCGACGAGGAAATGCAGGCAGCAGGCAAGGCGGCGAAGGAAGCGGGTCTCTGGATTGCGACCCATGCCTATTCGCCCCGTGCCATCGCACTCGCACTCGAAGCGGGTGCCCGCATTCTGTATCATTGTTCCTTCGCCGACCAGGCAGCGATCGACGCGATGGTCGCGAAGAAGGATGAGATTTTCTATGCGCCGGGACCCGGCGTATCTGTTGCGGCGCTGGAAGCCTCGCCGCCGCCCCATATTGACATGTCGTCCATGAAAGCCAGCGCCGCCGAACGACTGGAACTGGAAGCCAGGTTAGTACCCGAACTCAAACGACGGGGCGTGCGCGTTCTGATCGGCGGGGATTATGGATTCCCCTTTAATCCCAATGGTCGCAATGCACGCGACCTGGAGCATTTCGTGACCCGCTTCGGTTTTACCCCGGCAGAGGCGCTGAGCGCCGCGACGATGCTGGGGGGGCAGTTGATGGGGCTCGATGTAGGTCTGGTGAAGACCGGCTATCTCGCCGACCTGCTGTTGATTGAAGGCGACCCGACCCAGGACGTGACGATCATGCAGGATGCCAGTCGGATCACCATGATCATGCAGGGCGGACGAATGCATAAAGCGCCTGTGACCGAGCCGATACCGGCCTGATACCGCTACAAGAAAGACGATCATGTTCGATGTTGCGATTATCGGCTGCGGGCCGGTAGGGGCCTTTGCGGCCAATTTGCTGGGCAAAACCGGCTTGTCTGTTTTGGTGATTGAGCAAGAAGCCAACCCCTATCCACTGCCTCGTGCCGTCCATCTGGACCATGAAATGATGCGCCTTTTCCAATCGGCGGGCGTGATCGACCGGGTAGCGAGCGACATGCGTGATACCGAAGGGCATCTGCATGTCGGCGCGGACCATGGCGTCATTCGATATATGGGCACGGTCGGGCGCGCGCGGCCGTTCAGTTGGTCCAACGACTATTTCTTCTATCAGCCTGAACTCGAACAACATTTGCGCGACGCACTTGCCGCACATCATAACGTGGCTGTCCGCTTCGGTGTCCGGTTTGAAGGACTGGTGCAAGACGCTGATGGCGTTACGCTCAACCTGTCAAGCGGCGACACAGCCCAGGCGCGCTATGTCATTGCATGTGATGGGTCTCGCAGCACAGTACGCAAGTCTCTAGGCATTCCACTCCACGATCTGGATTTCGAAGAACCCTGGCTGGTGGTCGATGCCGAAGTCGATGGCCCGGTTCGATTTCCCGACCTATTGGGTGTGCCGGACGCCGCGGACTTACAGAAACTGTCGGTCATGATGTGCGACCCCAACCGGCCGACAACGATTGTGCCAGGACGTGGCAATCATCGCCGCTGGGAGTTCATGCTGTTGCCCGGTGAAGATGACCAGGCGATGATGGAACCGCATAATGTCGCAGCCCTTGTGGCACCCTACCTCTCCGGGGTGCCGCACAGGATTGTGCGTGCGGCGACCTATCGTTTTCACGGCTTGGTCGCCGACCAGTGGCGGCAGGGCGGTGTCTTTCTGGCGGGCGATGCCGCGCACCAGACACCGCCCTTTTTTGGTCAAGGCATGTGCCATGGCATGCGCGATGTGGCCAATCTCGCATGGAAGCTGGCGGCGGTGGTGCGCAGCGAAGCGCCGGACACGCTGCTGGACACCTATCAGCCCGAACGTGATCCCCATGTCCGCGCGGTAATTACCGCCGCAGTAGAAGCAGGCCGCTATATCTGCGTACTCGATCCGCAGACCGCGGCTGCCCGCGACACAGCGATGCGCGAAGCGGCAAAAAATGCCCAACAAGGCACCGCCGCCGACCTGATCCCTGCCATTTCGACCGGCATCATTGCGCTCGGCACGGCAGGGGCAGGCGAACGCTTCATCCAGCCGCGCGTTGGCGGCCAGTTGCTGGACGATGTTACGGGCGGCGGCTGGCGACTGTTCGTGCGACAGCCTGTTGCCGCGCCGGGCGACATGAAAGTCGTGACGTTGGGTACGCTGAACGATGACGGGGCGATTGCGGCCTGGCTCGATACGCGCGGCGTCGACGCGCTGCTACTGCGTCCTGACCATTATGTCTTTGGCACCGGCAAACCGGCGGACCTGATCGCGTTGCGCGATGCCTTGATTGCCGGAACCGTTTCTCAGGAGATTGCGGCATGACCCTTACTCTTGCTCAGGCCCGTACCATCATCGATACGGCATTGGCGCAACCGCGCGGCGACAACGCCCCTGCGCTCGCAGTGGTGGTGCTCGACTCAGGCGCGCACCCGATTGCCTTTGCCCGTCAGGACGGCGCGAGTCTGTTCCGTTTCGACATCGCCAAAGCCAAGGCGACAGGGGCGCTCGGAATGGGTGCGGATACCCGTGTCATCGCCGGAAGAGCCGCTAACAATCCGACCTTTTTTCAGAGTGTGGTGGCCGTCACTGGCGGTCAGCTTGCTCTGTCACCCGGCGGCGTCCTGATCCGCGAGTTGGAAGGCGCGGTGATCGGTGCCGTCGGGATCAGCGGCGACACCGGCGATTGCGATGAAGCCTGCGCCCTTGCGGGCATTTTGGCCGCCGGTCTGAGCCATGGAGACACGAAATGAAGTTGCGCAGCATCGAATTGTCGCTACCTGGTGCGGCGAAGGCTGCGGCCTTCCTGACTGACATATGGGGCATGGCCCCTGCGGCGGCCGTAGGAACCACGCACTATCTGCGCGGATCGGGCAGCTTTCCCTATCTGATCGCCCTGGAGGAGTCGCCCGACTGCTATGTGCGATCGACCACCTTTGTCTGCACCGCAGATCGGCTGGAGCAACTAAAACGCTCGGTGGGCGCTGCGGGCCTGATTGCAACCCCGGTCGTATCGCGGGACTTGGGAGGCGGCCACGGCATCATCGTCGAGCTGGCCGAGGGTGAATTGCTGCGTTTTCTGGTGGATGCGCAGCAAGTCAGCCCGATTGAGGGACGCGATCTGCCGGTCAAACTGACCCATGTGGTGTTCAACAGCGTGGATGCGGAAATGACCGGCCATCTGGTCGAGGATGCGCTGGGCTTCCGCGTGTCGGACCGGACCAAGGGCATGGTGTTCGTGCGCTGCAATGACTCGCATCATTCAACGGCCTTTGCCCGCGCGGGCATTTCCAGCCTGAACCATATCGCGTTCGAGATGGAAGATCTGGACGCCGTTATGCGCGGCATTGGCCGCCTGCGCGATCAGGATATGGCCCCGGCATGGGGTCCGGGTCGCCATGGTCCCGGTGCCAATGTGTTTGCCTATTTCATTGCCCCCTTTGGCCCCGTGATCGAATTTTCGACCGCCGTGAACAAGGTGCCTGACGATTATCAGGCGGGCGCGCCCGAAGACTGGACCTGGCCGGCCAATCGGATCGACCAGTGGGGCATGTCCGACAAGGATTTTGACGGCCTGCGCGCTGCCGAAGAGAAATTCCGCCATCGCCGCGACTGGCAGGCCCAGCCGCTGGACGTCCTGACAAAGGGAAATATCTAATGCGTTATGTCAGCTTCCGCCGTCCCAACGGCACCGCTAGCTTTGGCCGCATCGAAGGCGACACCATCGTCGAACTGGCAAACGATGCTGTACCAAGCCTCAAGGCTGCGCTGATCGAAGGCAGCCTCGCCACACTGGCCGACGGCGCGTCCTTTGCCGCCGCCGATGTCGTGTTGCTGCCGGTCATTCCCGACCCCGCCAAAATTCTATGCGTCGGCCTCAACTATGCTGAGCATGTCAAGCCCAACTTGAACAGTGCTTTTGGAAAAGGCATTGTGATTCAATGAGATGCATGCACCGGCGCGAGTGTTACCACTA
>NZ_JAZDXA010000071.1:0-10060 GCF_040170545.1 Sphingobium sp. MK2 | reverse complement strand
TCCTTCATGTGAGTGTTTCAACGACCTCATCCTGGCACATCACGATGCCGTTGGGAGCCGTCCAACCCAACACTGCCCAAAGTGCCAGGGCGCGGCCGCGCGCACCTGGCTGGCAGAGCGCGAAGCCGACCTTTTGCCGGTCGGATACTTCCACGTCGTCTTCACGCTACCGGCGGAGATCGCCAGCGTCGCTTTCCAGAACAAGGCGGTGGTCTATGACCTGCTGTTCAAGGCAGCGTCGGAGACTATGCTGACGATCGCGGCCGATCCCAGGCATCTAGGCGCCAGGATCGGGATCACCGCCGTGCTCCACACATGGGGCTCGGGCCTTACGCACCATCCCCACGTCCATATGGTGGTGCCGGGTGGCGGCATCGCACTCGACGGGACGCGCTGGATATCGACGCGCCCCGCCTTCCTTTTGCCGGTGCGTGTCCTAGGCAAGCTGTTTCGCCGTCTGTTCCTGACCCGGCTGATCCAGCTTTATGACGCCGGCAAGCTCGCCTTCTTCGGATCGCTCGCATCACTTGCCGAACGGCGCGCCTTCCTGCGTCATCTGGCGCCGGTCCGGAAGACGCGATGGGTGGTCTATGCAAAGGCGCCCTTTGCGGGCCCTGAAGCGGTGCTCGCCTATCTGTCCCGCTATACCCACCGGATCGCCATCTCGAACCGCCGGTTGATCAGCTTCGACGAGAAGGGCGTCACGCTGCGCTACAAAGATTACCGTCGCGATGGACCCGAACGCCAAAGCGTTATGACACTCGCGACCGACGAGTTTATCCGGCGGTTCATGTCGCACGTCCTGCCTCGTGGCTTCCATCGTATCCGGCATTACGGTCTGCTGGCCAGCTCATCGCGCAAAGCCAACCTCGCGCGTGCTCGCGCGTTGCTCGAGGTAACTGCGCCGCCTGACGAGGCGATCCTCGAAGATCCCGTCGATCTGCGACCACCATGCCCTTGCTGCGGCGGGCATATGATCATCATCGAGACCTTCGAACGCTGGCGACAGCCGCGGGCACCGCCGGACATCCTGATGCCGATCCCGGAGATTACGTCATGAACCGGCATGAACTGCTCCATATCCATCCTGTCAAAGCGTCGTGGCAGGAAATCACGGCGCTTGCGCTGGAAGCGATCCATGCCGCCGCTCACAACCAGAATGATGGCAGCACGCACCGATTATGCTGCCCGCCCCGGACAAAATGCCGACCGCCTGGTTCCCGTCCATCGCACCCTACCGGCGATCGTGCCAGTCCGCGAAACGGCGCCGACCCGAAATCCCCATAGCCTATCGCCTGAGGCCCCGCGGGTCGTACATGTGAGACTTTCGTACGCCTGTCGGCGCCCGAAACCCTTCGACAAAGCGGCCGATCCGGCTGGGCAGCTGGAACGTCCGGTCCTACCACAACTCGACATTCGCCGGCGCGGCCTTTCACGTTCATGAGGGAGCAGGTCTGGGCCGTAAGCCGACAGGCAGCTCTCGGGCTACGATACTGCTAAACCGAACACTGGTTCAGGTGGCGCCGAAGTTGAGAAGACCCAAAATACGGAGCCCAAGCTGTCCTGCGGACTTTGCAAAACCTGACACTTGTTCATGTCAAGACTTCGGCTTTGATGCAGGCAATCTTCGCTGGCAGGTCACAGTTAGTGGGCCTGGAAAACGAAAGTCATTAAGCGATTTATACGCTTCCAGAAACGGATGGGCTCACAGCTTAATGTCTTCGAGCGACCCAAGCAAGATCTGCGCTTCGCCCACGCTCGGCGGCCCAACTGCCGCGACCGTATCGGCGTCGCGAACAAGCATGCCGAAATCGAGCCCGGTGCGCTTTTCGATCGACGGTATTGCCACGCGCCACTGGTTGACGTTGACCGGCTTGTCGTCACCCGCTTGGCCGATCGCCGTGCGCTTCTCGTCCATCAACGCCAGTTGATCGACCACCAGACCCACCGCTTTCAACCCGGCTTCGCTTTTCCAGATGATCACCTTGAAAAACGACGACGGGATCTGGACGTCGTCGGCATAGCGATCGATCGCATCGGAAAAGATTGGCCCCTGGAAGACGCAGAGATGCGCGTCGGAATCGTTTGCCAGTGCGCCATTTTCGAGGATGTAGCGCTCGGCGCCCTGCCAAAAGTCGGTGCTCTGGTTGAAGCGGAAGTGCTGCGGCGAGCAGTTCGGGAAGTGATAGGTGTCGGCATTCGCCCGCTCGGCGATCTCGGGCGTCCCCCAATTGGGATCCATGCGCCGGGTGAGATGACCGCGATCGAAATAGGTCGACCAGGCCGAGTAGAAGGACTGGTCGAGATAGAAGGTCTGGCTGACGCGTGGGTCGAGATACCAAGTCTCGCCTTCGGCGCCGTCCTTGACGCGACCGGTCACGCGATCGACGTTGAGATAGTCTTCGCCGTTGATGTTGGTCGCGGTGAACATGGCGATCCGCTTCGCCTTGTTGAGGACGACGCTGAAATGCTCATAGTCGAGGACACCCTTTTCGGCATCGGCTTCCCCAGCGCGCAGCGGCGCGATCTGCTTTTTGAGCGCGGCATCGGGTTCGGGCAGGTCGAGCACGACGCCCGGGATGAAGCGCGGATTATAGCCGCTGCGGTTGCTGTAATCCTTGTCGATCTTAAGCTTTTCGGCGCCGGCCTTGAGCTGTGCGGGCGGCAAGAGTGCCAGCGCGACGGTTCCGGCGGCGCTCGCCGCCACCTGCCCGCTGCTGCCGACCCGGACCGTGACTTCGATCGGGATCACCACCTTGAGTTCGCCGCCATTCGCTGCACTGCTCATCACGCAGTCCCCCTGTGTGAAAGATTCGCTGCCCGGGCGTCGCCCGATAAGGCTGTGGCCACCCGCGCCAGCATCGAACACCCTATTGTCGCCGTCCGCGCTCTCGGCCGGACTGACGATCGACGGGCGCGGCGGCCCCAAAGTCCGGTCTCCCGTCGCCGCCGGCGGCTGCCGGTCATAGCTCAGCGCGACATCGACCAGCGCACGCATGCCGACCGGCAGCGCGTCGCGCCTGCGCTCGAGATCGGCATAGATCGCGCTGATGCGGACGCCTTCGTTGACGGCCTGCGGGATCGGTTCGCCGAGATCGTCGGCCTGTTCGAGGAACGGCTCGCCCCAGTGATGGAGCGCAATGACCTCCCAGAGATCGTTGAACACCGGCGCGCCCGACGATCCGTGATCGGTATCGGTTTCGTAGAGCAGTGTGCGATCGGTCCGATGGGTGAGGAGATTGTTGCGGACCGCGATGAGCTTGGGCGCGCCCTCGGGATGCTGGATGATGTTGACCGCCATCCCGAGCCGGTGCTTGTCGGGCCGGTTCGACAGCGGGCAAAAGCCGAGTGCTGTGACCTCGGCCGCGCCTGCCGTCCGTTCGCCGAGCGCGACGATGGCATAGTCGAGATCCTCCTCGGCCGAGAACAGCGCGAAGCGATCGGGGTCGAGCAGGAAAGTCGTGGTCGGGAGAGGCCGTCCGCTGTCGCCGGCCTGGCGATCGAACAAGATCTGCGCCCCGCGCGCGACATCGGCATCGGTGATGACGTGGCGGTTGGTGATAAAGAGATCGGGACTGATCAGGAAGCCGGTGCCGCTCGTCGAGGCGCCCGCCGCCATCACTTCGACATAGCCGACGGCGCGTTGCACTCGCGTGCCGACGGGTAGAAACGAAACCGGCTGGAAGTCGATCGTGTCGCCCTGCAGCGCCTCGGCTCCCTTGTTGGCGATGAAGCTGGTGCTGCGACCGACGAAATTGGCGAGGCGCAGTTTGTCGGGTTCGGCGCGACGCCACTGTCCGGTAGCAACCAGACGTCGGACATTCGCGCGATCGTCGCGCGTGGCGGCAACCAGATCCTTGAACGAATCGCTCGTGACCATTTCGTAACCCCTCGACTGCAGGCTAGCCAATATCTGTGTTAAGTCGGCGGTGCGAGGTCGCAATTTAGCGTGAATTCGCGCTAAGCCGTACAAGTCCCCGTAAATACTCGTAAAATCGCCCATTGGAAATAATACTCTGAATTGGCGCAAGTGATTGCCGCGACGCGCAACTTACGATCTAATCGACAATGGATCAGTCGAGTCGTGGGGGCGACGAATGGCAGTTCGAATCACCATCAAGCGGACCAAGAGCGAGAACGCCGACAAGCTCTATGTCGAAATCGACGATCGGATCGTCGAATTCGAGAATGGCGATGAGAAGGTCAAATATTACGAGCCCGGCCTCTACCGCCTGACCGCGTTCCTCGTCCGCCTGAATGGTTCGACCGGCAAGGCCACGGGCAGCGTGACGGTAACGCAAGGAGCGACGGTCCTGGTCGATGCCATGCCGCTGCAAACCACCAAGACCGGCGAGATGGCGCGCTCGCACACGACCTTCACGGTGGCCGCATGAGGAATGCAATGAGGGTTTTGACAGCCGCCCTGATTGCCTCGGTCGCCACCACGACCGCGGTCAAGGCCAAGAGCGCGCAGGCGGCCCAGCCCGCCACATCTCAATCCGCTGCACCGGCAGCCGCGCCCATCGAGGTTGAGGCCTTGCGCGCCGATATCGAGCGGGCGACGACGCTGCTGGAAACGCTGAGGCGGCGGCTCGAGGTGGTCGATGCCCGGCACTCGCCCACTCTGGCTACCGATGCGCCGCCAGCGACGGCATCCTCTCCGGCAGGGATCGCCGCCAGCCCCAAGGCCCCTGCCCCGGCCGTGCCTGCGGCGCTGGGCAAGGCCTCAACGACTGGCCTGGCGCAAAGGTCATCCGCCCCTGTGCCCGCAGCCGGTGGCGGGAGCGGCTCCAGCCCCGAACCTGATAAATGCGCGGTTTATGCGAATGGCCCAAGATCGCCGGCAGATGCCACGACCTCGGGCACGTTCGACGCCGCGTCCGCCAGTTGCGGCCGGACGGTCGCGGCGGTCCTCCTGACGGGCAGCAGCGGATCTTCGGGCGTCACGGTCAAACTGTCGAGGTCGACCGAAGGTGGCGAGCCCGATTACGAGAAGGGCGAGACACTCGCGCACAGCAATGTCTATACGCTGACCGCCTCGGCACCGCTCGCAAAGGACGGTCCGACCCAGCTCGCCTCGCTCGACGGGTTTGCGACGTCGTCCAAGCTGACCTTCGGTTTCGCGCGCTTCATGCTGCCACTGCCGACCGATGCCGGCCTGCGTCCAAACTATGTCCGGCTGGTCCAGAAGGCTCAGGCCTTGTGCCGCACGCAAGCGGCGGCCGAGAGCGGGGCGGGCAAGCCCTTGTCCTACAAGCGCAGCTGCGACGAGGATAATGGCGTGCTGTTCGAAGCCTTCCTCAGCGAAGGCGAGCTCGCGTTGATAGACAAGATCCTCGCAACTCAGACAGTCCGCCGGGCGATAGCGTTCGGGCTGGAGTTCTCGGTCGGGCATGAAGAGTTCAAGTTCCGCGATGCGACGACGCTCAAGGAATCGGACGTTTCGCGCGTGCCGCTTGGAGCCAAGGGTAGCGTGTCGATCTTCCCTTGGCCGCGCACCTCGCTCACCGCAGCGCTCGACTATCAAAGGGTGTTCAAGGCCGCCAAGTCGCGGACCTTCTGCCCGACCGCATCGACGACGGCTAGTGCCGAGTGTTTCACCGGCCCTTTCGCCAAACCCGGCAAGACCGAAAAGCTCATCACCAGTGCCGAGTTCCGCAAGGTGTTCGATTTCGACAAGGCCGACTTCATTCCACGGCTCGGCATCGCGCCGCGCGTCGAATATGATGCCAATAGCGAGGATTTCGCGTTCAACCTCCCAGTCTATCTGGCACCCGACGACAAGGGCAAGCTGATCGCGGGACTGCAGGCGGGCTATACCATTTCCGAAACCGACGCGACGCGAGCGGGCAAGGAGCGTGATTTCCGCTTCGGCCTGTTCGTCGGCTCGTCCTTCACGCTGCCATGACCGGCGAGCTAACCTCACCCCACGCACCTGCTACGCGATACTCCAGTCGACCGACCACCGAACCCAGGAAACGACAGCGCATGCACAAGACCCCGGTGCTCGCCCTATTGCTCCTGAGCCTAGCACCCTTTCCGGCCACGGCGCAGGGCCGCTGCCCGTCGAGCGATGTCGTCGTCGTCGACCGCTCGCGGTTCGCCCCGACGATCGAGCGGGCGCGGACAGTCGTTCGTGCGAAGGGTCGCGGCAGCACGCCGGTGCCCTATGCCGAGGGGAGCGATCTTGACAGCTTTGCCGAACGGGTCGCGGCGTTTCACCCCAAGGTTGTTATCGTCCATTATTCGATGTTCCGGCCCGGCCATCCTGCGCGCGGCCGGGTCACGGCTAAGTTTCTCGCCGCGCTGCAAAGCCAGGCAACACCGCCGGAGCGCATCATTCTCTACAGCTCGTCACTCTATGACGGGGCACTTAATCCGCGCGGCAGGACGCTCGCGCAATTGCGCACGGAAGGCTTCTTCGCCGGGCTGACCGATGCCCGGGTGAGCCTCATCCATGTCAATGACGGTGCGCGCTTCACCGCGAAGAACGGCGCCACGGCGCTCGGTGCGATCATTGTCGGCCTCGGGCCGCGCGGTGCCTGCTCGTCGTAACGCCATCGAAAGGGGGCGATCTTGACCAACGCAGCTATCTGTCTCGGCCGAAAGGCCTCCGCGACTGAAGCGGGTGCCACGCGCGCGCTTGGCCGCCTCTGGCGCTGGTGTCGCCCGCGCATCGGTGCGCTCATCCCCTTCATCATCTATGGCCTGCTGCTGATCGCTGCCCCGACTCAGGTGATCGACGTCCTGCGCAGCGACTGGACCGAAGGCGGCCTGCTGATCTGGGTCCTGTTCCTGCTGCCGGTCATGGTCGCCGCGATCGGCCATCTCGCCCTTGTTCCAGCGAGCCTCCCGCTTAAGCCGCGCGCCGACCGCTGGCTGGTGCTGATGCCACTTGTGCTCATCGGTTTGATGGCCGCGCGCTGGGTTCCAGCGGCTTTACTTGTCGTCCTTCCGCTGCTCGTCCTCGCGCATCTTCTGCTCCTACGGCTGCTGCCGCGGATCGATGCCGGCCGCGTGAGTTGGCGCCGCCCGGTAATTCTCGCGACGCTGGCGCTGTTTGTGGTCTGCGTGGTGGCATTCCAAGCGTGGCCGCAGGCGCTGCCGGTCGCGCTCGGTCCGATGCTCATCCTGACGCTGGGCGTCGCGCTGATTGGCCTGATCCTGGCAGCGGCATTGCTGCTGCCAGTCCTCGCGACCGTCTATCTGGTCGTCTGCCTCATCGCGTCCGCGGTTTGGAGCGGATCGACGCCGGTCCCGCTTATCGATCCGGCCGTCTCAGCGCGCGGGACCGACTATGCGCTCTCCGAAGGGCTCTACCGGTGGTTGCGGGCGCGGAAGGATCTCGATGCCTATCGCCAGGCCGGAAAGCCCTATCCGGTCATCATCGCATCGGCCGAAGGGGGCGGCATCTATGCTGCGGCGCACAGCTATCTCGCGCTGAGCGCGATGAGCAGCATCTGCCCCAACTTCCGCCAGCATCTGTTCGCGACGGTCGGTGTCTCGGGCGGCGCCGTCGGCACCTTGTTCTACGCCGCCAAATCCACCGGCGATCAGAACCCGGACATCGTGCGCCCGTGCCAGCATCTCCGGAACAAGATCGACATCACGCCGGTCACGACCGATCTCCTGTCCCCCACGCTCTCCAATCTGCTTTTCCTGCGCACCGCCGATTTCCTGATCCCGGGACCTTCGCTGTTCCACGACGGCGGACAGACCCTGGCTGACTCGATGACCGCGATGGATCGCGGCAACGGCAAGCTCACCGCTCCCCTGCGCGCGAGCTGGAACCCGGCGGGCTCGGATCCGGCGACCGTCTTCGTCACGACCGATGTGAATGAAGGCAACCGCTTCGTCCTCACCCCGCTCGGCAACTCCGCCGGGCTTGGCGCCGACAGTTTTCCGAGCGGCACCAGCGTCTCGCAGCGCGACATCGCGGCTAACAGCGCGGCGCTGATCAGCGCGCGCTTCCCGTTTCTGACCTCGACCGCGCGGTTGCAGGTCGGCCCCAACGACTATCGCATCCTCGCCGATGGCGGCTATTTCGAGAACAGCGGCAGCGACACTTCGCTTGCGATCATCCAGCAGATCCGCGACCTCGGCCGACAGAGCACCAGCTGCCCCGATGATGCCCACCTGCAGGTCGGGGACTTCGACGCGTGCAAGTGCCAACTGGTGATCGCCACAAATTTCGACGATCCGGTCTCTTGGTCGGGTTGCACGATCCCCATTTTTATTGCCTTTGTGCCGATGGCCGGCGCGACCAATGGTGTCCTGGGCTATCGCTACGGCGATGCGCCGAACCCGCCCCAGTCCTATTTCGGCGATCCGCTCGCGACCTTGCTCCGAGCACGGGGCGCACGCGATCGCCTGCAGATGATCCGCGCCCGGGCGGCGTTCAGCCCCGATGATCCGGAGGGCGTTCAGGACCAAAGCGCCAATTCAGGCTATTATCCGCAGCAGCTGGCGATCGACGATCTAAACCTACCGCTCGGATGGAAGCTGTCGCGCGAATCCGCGGCGAAGATCCTCGAATTGTCCGCGCCGACCCGTGCCTGCCACCAGCAACGGGTCGACGACAGTCCCGAACCGGCAAGCGTTGATGGTAAGCCTCTCGGTGGCGACCGGGAGGCGACCGCCGCTGAGACGATCGCCTATGACAATGGCTGCAACGTGCGCATGCTGGCGTGGCTGTTCGATCCGTCGAGCCGCCAGCCGGGAATCGGGATATCTAGCTACTAGTGCTCAGGGTTGAACGCCGCCCCCTATTATCACGGTATCGGCTCGCCCAAGGACACGATCTAGGGCGCTCAGTTCATTGAAGTAGCGCCGCGGTCGGCGCCCCTGTCGCGGGCGCGAAGGCAGCCTTTGTCGTGCTCTAATACCAACGAGCTTGGGTGCTGACTCACGCGGGGGATTCCCAAAGCGCTAAATTTCTGATTCATCGGAGCAAGCACAAGGAGGCTTGCGATGGCGGCAGCGATTGGGGTTCGGTCAGATTTCACATCGACGGATTTGCGCCGGTTTTCGCGACGATGTGACGACGCCGACCAGGTTCGGCGCGTCCTGGCTCTGGCGCTGATCCTGGACGGTGGGAGCCGGAGTGAAGCAGCAACAATGGCCGGCGTGACGCTGCAAATCGTAAGGGACTGGGTGCTGCGGTTCAACGAAGCCGGCCCTGAAGGACTGGCCACGCGCAAGGCGCCGGGTCCGCCATCGATCTTGAACGACGAGCAACGCGCGCTTCTGGCGCAGCAGGTTGAGTCTGGCCCGATCCCTGCGGCTCATGGTGTAGTGCGCTGGCGGCTTGTCGATCTGGCGCAATGGATATGGGACGAGTTCGGCCTGTCGGTCACGCGCTTCACGCTAGGGCGGGAGCTGCGGGCTATGGGCTATCGCAAGCTCACGGCTCGCCCCCGCCACCACGGGCAGAAGCCCGATGACATTGCCGATTTTAAAAAACATTTGCAGCCCGCCTGGCAAAAATCAGGAAGGCCCTCCCCACAGGCACGCCTGTAGAGCTGTGGTGGCAGGACGAGGCCCGTATCGGCCAGCAGACCAAGCTCACGCGCCGCTGGGCAAAGCGCGGGACCAGGCCCTGTGCGCCCAAAGACCAGCGCCGTGCCTCAGCCTGGATCTTTGGTGCCATCTGTCCGGCCCAGGGCAAGGGCGCTGGTATCGTCATGCCCCGTTGCAACAGTGAGGCCATGAGCATGCACCTCGAAGAAATCGCCTTCCATGTCGCGCCGGGCGCGCATGCCGTCTTGATCCTCGATCAAGCCGGATGGCATGGCTCGGCAGAACTGATCGTGCCCGCCAACATCACCCTCATGCCGCTGCCGCCCAGATGTCCCGAATTGAACCCCGTCGAGAACGTCTGGCAGTTCATGCGCGACAACTGGCTGTCGAACCGCATCTTCTCATCCTACGATGACATCGTCGATCACTGCTGCTTCGCATGGAGCCGCCTCGTCGATCAGCCTTGTTGGGGTGGACGGCCTCCGTACGGCATCAGAATGTGCCAGAGTGAGTCGTTAGATCTCAATCGAAGGAGACCGCC
>NZ_JAZDXA010000070.1:8451-10128 GCF_040170545.1 Sphingobium sp. MK2 | reverse complement strand
CTATCGCTTTCGTTTCGAACCATGAAATCCGGCCATCTCGTTTGTCGTCACCCGGCTACCGAATTTGTCGTTGCACACACCGCCCCCACAATGGCGGCATCGCCGGTTTCGACCGCGACGAGACGCGAGACGAAGGAACGATCAATCTTGATCGTGTGGACCGGAAATTGTTGCAGGTGGGTCAACGATGCGTAGCCCGTCCCGAAATCGTCCAGAGCGATTGTGACGCCTGCCTTTGCCAACGTCTCAAGGCAATTATGCACCCGGTCGGACAACTGGCCTACGAATACGGTCTCTGTCACCTCCAGTTCCAAAAGACAGGGCGGAAGCCCGCATTTGTCCATACGGCCCAGAATGCGATCGACAAAATCGCCACGGCGAAAGTCGCACGGCGCGCCGTTGAACGCGATCCGGCCGAAGGCGAAGCCTTGGTTCCGCCACGCCACCATATCGGCCATCATCAATCGAGCGTAGCCGCCATCGGCGAACACATAGCGCAGCCAAGGGAACCGCGTCCAGATTGCGGCCAGCAGGTCGACAGCGCCATCGCGACCCTGAATGTCGGCAGCGTGGACGAGAATGAAGATCAGGAAACCACAAGTGTCGGTCAGGATGTGCCGTTTACGGCCCTTGACCTTCTTGCCCGCGTCAAAGCCTGATATTCCGCCACTTTCCGTTGTCTTCACCGACTGGCTATCGATCACTCCAGCGCTAGGAGGGGCCTTGCGCCCTTCAATCTCGCGCAGGTTCATGGCCTGCACCGTGTTGATCGCTTCGAACAAACCGGCGTTACGCCGAGCGTAGAAGTAGCGCCACACCGTCGACACGGAAGGAAAGCATTTGGGCAGAAGCCGCCATGCACATCCGCTTGCAGCGACATAGAGCATCGCATTCAGGACCTCGCGCATGTTCGCCATCCGGGGGCGACCTCCACTCTTTGCCGGAGGCACAAAGGGCGCTGCCAAGGCCCACTCCACATCGGTCATATCCGATGGATATCGCAGTCCCTCCCGGCTATGCCCGCGCCGGGCAATCCCAGTCCATGTCACCATTCACTCCATCTCTTCACAAAGAGGCGTGAATCGCAATATACTGATATTACTCAATAATTTTTAAATCTCGCTCTTAGGGACCAAATTTCGACGCCCGGTTGCGGAAGGTCGCTTTCCGTCGGGCGTTGTATCCCGTTCGCCTCTTGGCGCACATGGGATAACCTCGCTGGCGACTTCAATACATAGTGATTACAGCCTCCGATAAATCCGACCCAGTTTAAATGCCGCGACCAAACAACTAGACAAATACTTCAGGACTTTGCCATACCGGCCATATGGGGTTTTTTGGGGTATTTACATGCAATTTTCAGACAAACTGCGTCGTGCCAGCGGCGTCAGCCTTCTTGTCTTGTCGGCAGCGCTCACTGACGTTGCGATAGCCCGATCCGCCGGTCACAAAGTGGGATGACCATTTGCGATGGCACCGATAATGATGGTATTGTCATCACATCCAAGAATATAAGCGGTTCGCTATCCAGCGGTGCGCGGGTTGGGCGATCTCGCGAGGGCGGGGAATAAATCTACGCCGAATTGTCGAATTGTCCGGCTTGGCGACTAGTGGCGGGCGTGAAGGGCGAAAATCTCGACCGATCTTGAGCATTCTATTGTTGCGACGCTGATTTCC
>NZ_JAZDXA010000070.1:0-8353 GCF_040170545.1 Sphingobium sp. MK2 | reverse complement strand
TACTTTACATCTCGACAAGAATGGAATGGCACGCCATGTCGCGATAATAGATTGAAATTTTGCCGCTACACCGGCGTTCTTGGCGACTAGTGGCGGGCGTGAAGGGCGAAAATCTCGACCGATCTTGAGCATTCTATTGTTGCGACGCTGATTTCCTTGATGAATATCATCAACAAAAGTTCCATTGACCTCCAACTTTACATCTCGACAAGAATGGAATGGCACGCCATGTCGCGATAATAGATTGAAATTTTGCCGCTACACCGGCGTTACATTCGGGGGGTTTTTAATGATTGGCGGGACTATGATATCGGCGCGTCGCTGGACCCTGGCGCTTGGCACCAGCGTCGCCGCCCTGGCAACCGCTTCAGCCTCCCCCGTATGGGCACAATGCGCGCCGTCTCCGGCCGTGGCGGACCGTATCACGACTTGCAGCGGCACTGAAACCAATGGACTGGTTGTGGCCGTCGACAAGGCCCAGATCGTGGTCGATGCTGGTGCCGCGGTTTCCGGACCGGGGCGTGGTGGCATCATGGTGCTGCCGGTGGATACAGCCTATGGCTATCGGTCTTCTACCTCCACGATCACCGTTCGCGGTATGGTATCTGGCAACCATGCAGGCATATCCGTTGCCGCCGGTCCGGATGGTGCAACCTATTATCCCTACGGTATTTTGACACAGAGTGCCATCGTCGTCGAGCAGGATGGTGCCATTCAGGGCGATGTCGGCATCGAAGTGAATCCCAATGGCGGAGATTATGACGGTTGGTCCTGGGTCACGCTCGACAATAGCGGGACGATAAGCGGGAGCAGCGGCATCGCCCTGCGCGGCAATGATTCGAGTTCTGGTCGCTTTGCTTCTATCCACAATCGTGCGACCGGCGTGATCGGTGCCATTTCAAGTCAAGTCGGTTCGCTCAACAATGAAGGGCTGATTGATGGCGGCGCGAATAGCGCGATCAGCGACGGACCCGGCTATTATGGTTCTTATGCCTATTACGGCCAAGGCACCATCGCCAACAGCGGCACCATTAGGTCCAACGGAGACGCTGCCACGATTTTCCAGTATCGCAACTATAATTTTGGCAATTATGTTGAGAATAGCGGGCTGATCGAAAATCTGGGTTCGGGCGCTGCAATCGCGGGGAACTCGATCTTCTCTCTCGACAATGGCACTAGTGGAGTCATTCGCAGCGCTTCAGGAACAGCTATAGTCGCGCCTACCTATCTTGTGGTCACCAATGCCGGTCGCATCGAAAGTGCAGGCAATGCGATCGAGGCGGGCAACCGCCTGCTGCTGACCAACAGCGGAACAATCAGCGGCAACGTCGTCTCTATAACGAAAAATACCTATAGTGGCAGCTTGATCGACAATCGCGCGGGAGTGATTGAGGGCGATGTGTTGCTCGGCAGTGGCGATGATGTATTCATCGCGGATAGCGTCGGCCTGGGCACTATCACTGGTCGACTGGATGCCGGTGATGGCGTGGACACGATACGTTACCTGTTTGACGAAGATACGACCCTCAATACAGGCATAGCGCTTCCCGCAAGTTTCGAGCAGGCAGCTCTGTGGATCGGCAAGAGTTCGACGCTGACGCTGGGCGCGGACTTCATCTCCAACAAAACCATCGCGATTGGTGGAGGAGACTCTTCATTTTACAATCCGGAAAATCGCTTCATCAATCAGGGCTTGATCGACACTGACGGGCAGGCATTGGTCAGTGACAATAGTGCGACAGGCGGCCTGACTGTTCGTAATGAAGGCGACATCCGGGCCCGCCTCAACAACCCCGAACAGTTCGCGGTGGACTTGGGGAACGAAGCCTATTTCAGCAATGCGGGCATGATCACTGCGACCGGCGGCAACGCCGTCCGCTTCACGCGAGGCTATGAGTTTGCGAACAGCGGTTCCATTATCGCCGACGGGACGGCGGTCAGCACAACGATAGCCCTCGCCAATAGTGGGACGATCCAGTCCGTCAGCGGAATGGGCGCGGATCTGAGCAACGCGTATCAAGGCCGCTCCTCCAATAGCGGTCTGATAGAGGGGCGTACCATTGGCGCTCGCCTCTATTATGCCACCCTGGTCAACAGCGGGACGATCACGTCGGACGGAGCGGCCCTGGAATTCGGCTATAGCGGCATTCTCTACAACGAAGTGGGTGGCGTCGTACGTGGCGGCACGGCGGCTGTTCGTCCGTCTTCGCTTTATCCCGGCTCAGGCGGTTCGTTGATTTCCAACGCGGGGCTGATCCAAGGAGATGTCGATTTCGGCAGCGGCTATGCCGACGCGATCTCCGGCAATGTGTTTATCGCGCGTGCGGGTGGTGTATTGGATGGCAACCTGAATCTGGGCGGCGGCAATGACACGCTTGTGACGAGTTTCGTGAATGATGGCCCTGGCCAGTTTTCTGGAATCAGCGGTGTGGTCACGGGCAATGGCAGCGAAAATCTTCGTTATATCATTGACGGAACAGTCGCGACTGACGTCGGCAAGGTCGGCATATTCTCGCACATGGGTTATGATCTGGCTACCGGCAGCGTGCTGAACCTGACTGGAGCGAGTGCGCCTGCCGATACGCTGGTTTTTGCCGGTCAGGGCAGCGTTGATATGACAGCAGACATTATCGGCAGCCTGTACGATCCGCTGATCCGAATGGATGTCGCTTCCTATCTTACCGATGGAGAAGGGCAGACGCTCGCCAACGCCGTTACACTGGTTAGCCGCGGCACCTTGTCCAAAACAATGGTGAACAGCTATGACTATGGCGCTCCGTTGATCAACGTTGGCGCAGGCAACAGCTTTGAAAATGCCGGGACGATTTTGGTAAATGGCGGCGAATATGCTCGCCTTTTGGCTATATTTAATGGTGGTACATTAATCAATAGCGGTACGATCGAAGTCAGTCGAGCCGATGCAGTCAACGGTAGTTATTATTCGTCCGACGATCGATCAGTGTTGATCAATAGTGGTACTATCCGGGAGGCTGGCAATAGCGATGGGACGGCCCGGGGCGTCGTCAACGCGCAAACTCTCATCAACACCGGCACGATCGATATGGGCGGTACGGCAGTTGCATATGATTATCTCTATTATGGATCCGACCTGACAAACAGCGGCCTGATCCGTAGCGCCAACGGGGCGGCGATCACTGGTTCTTATTATACCGTGTCGATCCGCAACGAGGCCGATGGCGTTATCCAAGGTGGTGGTATTGGCGCAGCTATTGCTCTGAGCAATGGTCAAATCAGCAATGCCGGCACCATCAAAGGTGATGTTCAATTCGGCGTCGATTATTATAGCGGCCCCGGTCTCTACATTGCCGATGGAGGCACGATCGAAGGCGATCTGCGTTTTGCCAGTGCGAACGATATTTTCCTACAGATCGGCGACGATCTTGGCGTGACCGGGACGATCGATGGCGGTGATGGCCAGGACATGTTCGGTCGCGTCTTTACGCAGGACGCCACAGTCATGCTGGGCGGTCGTCCGGACATCGGGTTCGAGCGCGATTATTTGCTGGCACAGGCAGGGGCCACCGTATCGATCGATGCGTCGGCGACGTCGAGAGATACGCTGTTCGTCGGCGGCGAAGGCACGATCGTCAACCTGGCTACGCTCGACGGAACCGTGTCGACGGACATTCCCTATTATTATTCCCTTCAAACTGTTGCCGACTATCTGCCCAGGAAATTGGCATCATTCATCAATCGCGGCACACTGACCGGCGGTTTTGCCGGCAATACCATCTCTTTTGACAATCAGGGGAGCATCGGTATCGGCGATGCCAATAGCATGGCAGCGGTCAATCAATATGGTTATCGGGGCGATCTCAACTTCGCCAATAGTGGCACAATCAGCGGCTCCTCCTTTGGCGCGGTCGATCTGTTTGGCGATGGTATCTCCGCCGTCAGCCTTCGTAATGATGGGCTGATTGAGGGGCGTATGACCGTGAATGCCGCCTTCGCCAATGATGTGGCAGGCAGTATCGAAATAACGAATAACGGTCTCGTCGATGGCCATATGAACATCATCGCGGCCTTTGCCGGAGAAGGTGCTGGCAATGTCGTGGTCAATAATAACGGAACGGTCCGCGCTGATATCGGCAACGCCTTCGCAATCAGCAACAATCACTATGCCGGGATCAGCAGCGGGAATTATTTTCTGAATAACAGCGGCCTGATCGAAACGGACGGCGGAGCAACTGCTGCGGTCGGCCTGTGGCTGGACCGTTATAACACGACCGATACTGCCCATATTACTAACAGCGGTACGATCCGCGCTAATGGGGGCGGGGTGACCGAAATCTATTCCTATTGGGGATCGGGCGATTTTATCTATACGACGCCGTCAGCCGCTATCGCCTTCACTGGCAATGACGCAACGACGTTGACCCTGTCCAACGCGGCAGGCGGCACGATCGAGGCAGCCGGCGACCTGTCCACGGCTATCCTGGTGACCAGTGCGGCGTTGACGCTCGACAATGCCGGTACGATCGGGGGTGGCGCGGGAACAACCCTCGGCGATGCCGACCAACTCGCCCTCTGGCTCGGCAATCCCTATCTGGCTGGGGCGATCCAGACGGTCGGCGTAGCGGCGGACAGCATTACCAACAGCGGCACGATCATCGGGTCGATCGACCTTGGTTTTGGCAACGATGTGATCGTCAATCACGGCACGATCATCGGCGACGTCTATCTGCGCGACGGCGATGACAGCTTCACCCAGTTGGCAAGCGCCATCCTGCAGGGCACCGTCGATGGTGGCGTCGGCACGGATAGCTTCATCGTCGATGCGACAGGCGGCGGTGCGGTGAATGCCGACCAGTTCGTCAATTTCGAGCGCTTCTTTCAGATCGGCGAGGGCAATGTCAGCTATTCGGGCGACTTTGGCTTTGACACGATCGGTCTGGACGGCGGCACCGTCACGGTCGCGGCAGGCGAGACGCTGAGCAGCGCCAGCGCGACCACCATCACCGGCGGCGCAGGCAATGACAGTGTGCGCAACGCGGGCACGATCGGCGGTGGCATTGCGCTGGCCGGTGGCGATGACAGCATCGTCAACGGTGGCAGCATCGGTGGCTCGATCGACATGGGGGCTGGCAATGACAGCTTCACCGAACAGGCGGGCAGCAGCGTTGCAGGCCTGATCGATGGCGGTGCCGGGACCGACCTCTATCGCGTGATGCTTGCGAGCGATCGCAACGGTATCAGCGCCCAGACCGGCTTCGAACAGTTATCGGTCGAGGGCCAGGGCACGCTGACGCTGGCGCTGGCTCAGGGATATGAACTGATCAGCCTTCTGGGTACCAACCTGAACCTCACCACCAACAGCCAGTTTGTCGGCCAGGTCCTCGGCAGCGACGCGCAGGAACAACTCCGCCTGACCGGCGACGCCAGCCATGTGCAACTGGGCGGCGGCAATGACGCGCTGATCTTCGATCTGACCCGCGCGGCGGGTCGCTATGATGGCGGCGCGGGCGATGACAGCCTGGCCTTCACCGCGCAGGGTCCGATCACGCTGACCGGTGCCGTAACCGGTTTCGAGGCGGTGTCGCTGGCAGGGGGCGCGCTGATCGTAACGGGTCAGCTTGGCAGCGCTGACGGCGTGCTGCGTTTCGGCGATGTCGGCGAACGGCTCGAAATCGTAGCGGGCGGTCGCCTGCTCGGCCAGATCGACATGGCCGGTGGCGATGATATCGTAACCCTCGCCGATGGTGCACTGTGGCAGGGGACACTGTCGGGGGGCGCTGGCCATGACGGCCTGATCCTGGGGTTGGCCAACGCCCGCACGCTGGATGCCAACAGCTTGCTCGGCTTCGAGGCGATAACGGCGCAGGGAGCGGCGATGCTGACTCTGGTCAATGGCTTCACCCTTGAAAGCCTGAGCGTGGAGGGAGACCTGACGCTAGCGAGCGACGCCTCACTGACTACGGACAGCCTGACTTTCGGCAGCGCCGACAACCGCTTCGTCATCAACGGTCTGTTCGCAGGCACCATCGATGGCAGCGCGGGCAACAACCGCATCCTGGTCAATGCCGGCAGCGCGGCTGCACCGGTCCGCTTTGCGGCGGTCAGCAATATCACCGGGCTGGACATGAGTGGTGGCTATGCGACCGTTTCGGGTGACGCGGATTTCGGCATGATCGACCTGACCAGCGGTCGTCTGGTGGGGCTTGCTGGCTCGACCATCCGCGCGGGCAGCATTTTGGTGCGCCAGGGGGCGACGTTCGGGTCGGCTGGCCATGTGATCGGCAATGTCAATGTCGCCGGCACGCTCAGCCCCGGCGCATCGCCCGGCACGATGACCGTGACCGGCAATGTCGCGCTGGCGGGTGGATCGACCACGCTGATGGAGATCAGCCCGACCCTGTCCGATCAGTTGCTGATTTCCGGCACGCTGACGATCGCGCAGGGCGCTGGCCTCGTCCTGACCGCCGATCAGCAGGTGAAGCCCGGCACCACGCTGGACCTCATCATCGCCAATGGCGGCATATCGGGCAACTATACCAGCATCGTGAAGCCCGACAGCCTGTTCGGTTTCATCGTTCAGGATGACAAGCGCATCCGCCTGCTTGGCCAGTTCCTCAACAATGGCAGCTTCACGCCGCAGATGCAGCGCGCCATTGATTATACCAATGTCGTGATTGCAGCAGGCACCGCCAGCGATGGCCTGATCGACGCGCTGCCGGTATTGGCGAGCGCATCGGGCGCATCCAACCCCGCCGCCTTCGCGCGCCTGACCGCCGAACCTTATGCGTCTGCGATCCAGATGGGCGTGGAGAATGGCCTGACGATCGCCAACGCCACGCGCAGCATTGCCCGGCTTTCGGGCGACGACGCGACGCGCGCATTCAGCATCGGTCAGTATCTGGGCGGCCTGGGTCGGATCGCGGCGGACGACCAGTCCGGCCTGTCGGCCAGCCGTTCGCGCAGCTACGGCTTGCTCGGCGGGCTGGGCATAGGCACCGATCGCTGGTCGATTGCGGGCTTTGGCGGCTATCTGGACTCGCGCCAGACGCTGCGCCGGCTGGGATCGCAAACCGACGCCGATGGCTGGTTTGCCGGTGTTGCGGGCAGCTATGCGTTGGGGGCGCTGCGGTTCGGCGCGACGCTGGCCTATCACCAGCTCGATGCCGATACCGATCGCCTAACGCCCGATGGCAGCAAGGCGCATGGCCGTTTCCGCCTCAAAAACTGGTTGGGCGACCTATCTCTCTCCTATGAGGCGGTGCTGGGCAGCGATTGGGCGGCACAGCCGGACATCGGCCTGACCTATGTCGCGACGACCCGCACTGGCGTGCGCGAAGACAATGGCAGCGTCTGGGCGCTCGACGTAGCGAAGGACAAGCATGATGCCCTGTTCGCCAATGGCGGCATCGCCTTTAGCCGCAGCCGGGCGTCGGACGCGCCATTCCGTCCGTTCGTGCGGCTGGGCGTCCAATATCAGCTCAAGGGCCGCAGCGTTGAGGCGCTGGCAGGCTTTGCAGGCTCGAACCAGAATCTGCTCTCGCTTGGCGCGCGCCGTGGCGGACTGGTCGGCAGCGTCAGCGGCGGCGCGGAGATGCGGGTCAGTTCCGCCCTCTCCCTGTTCGCCAACGCCGCCCAGACCTATAGTGAGGATGACCGTCGGGCATCCGCCAATATCGGGATGAAATTCGCCTTTTAGATCATTTTCCATTCATTCCGGTTCATAGCCACATGATTTGAAGTAGTTGGCGCATTCGTTGGGTTGGAAGATGTCGACGAGTCTGCCGATCAGGTCGCACAGCCCGCTGACGGTTCGCTCGCCCGCCTTGCAGCGCATGGCCTTGAGCTTTGAGAATGCCTTCTCGATAGGGTTGAAGTCCTGGCTGTAGGGCGGGAGGAAGCGCACGGTCGCGTCGGCTGCTTCTATCCTCTCGTTTACTGCCGCCCGCTTGTGGATCGAGAGGTTGTCCATGACGACGAAGTCGCCGGGGCACCAGAACCTGCGCCACATAGGCTTCGAACCAGTCGCCGTTGATCGGCCCGTCCAGCACCATCGGCGCGATCATGCCGGTCATGCGCAGGCCCGCGACCAGCGTGGTGGTCTTGCGGTGGCCATGCGGGAAGCCCATCGGCAGGCGCTCGCCCCTGACGCTGCGTCTGTGGCTGCGGGTCATATTGGTGGCAGTCCAGGTTTCGTCGATGAAGACAAGGCGCTCGGGTTCGAGATCGATCTGGCCGTCGAACCAGAACCGGCGTTGCCTCAGAACGTCGGGACGGTCCTGCGCGATCGCGTGCCCGGTCTTTTTTTTGCGCGTGATCCCGTGACGCATGAAGAAGCGATGCACCGTGCCGATCCCAACCGGAGCGCCGCGCTCGATCA
>NZ_JAZDXA010000069.1:0-10206 GCF_040170545.1 Sphingobium sp. MK2 | reverse complement strand
CATTCACTCCATCTCTTCGCAAAGAGGTGTGAATCACAACATGCTGGTATTGCTCAACAACTTTCGGTTCGGGCACTAAGCAGATTCAGTCCGAAGTATGTCGGATCTGACTTCAAAGCGTTTGCGCTCGCCGGGAGCAGGCACAAAGCTAGCGGCAATCTCTTCTGGAACAGGAATGTATATTCTATCCTTCAGAACGATCGTCGCTGTTGGGTAACTCCCTCCGCCAGACTTCGCCTCAACCATTTCGCGGGTCTGAAGGTCATAATATAGTCCAAATCGACCAGAATGATGTAAAAAAATAAATAGAGTTTTTTGCCCACCCCATACTATTGAAGTACGGTGAGGTTGAAGAAAGAACTCTCCCATTTCCTCTTTTACTCGGTCACTAATAGAGATGAAATTACGGTATCCTCTAAGAGGTGTTTCGGATGGATCGATCGTAAGTAACTTTGCCGTATTTGACACATCAGATCGAAGAATTGGTGGGAGGGGTTCAAACTCCTGACCAGGAGCCGGAGCTACGCCGCTGACTTGCAGAGCCCGCTCATTTTCGATTACATCAGGCACTACATCCCTAGCATTGGCTGCTGTGGCTGCATCTACATAATGGATGCTCGATCGCACCGCGCTACGGGATCGTGTCACTGCCTGATCTAGGGTAATTCGTCCTTCCTCGTATTCTTCCCAAATTTTGGGGAGGCTGCCGAGATCAGATTCTTCATACTCGAATGTTTCGCGAGGACGCTTGATTGCACGCAGAAACGCTTCAGCTCCTTGACGAGTGCTGCTGGGAACAAAGTCCGAAATGCGTTGAAATATGGTTGTCCTAACAAAATCCTTCGTCATGCTCCCGAAAGCAGAATAATCCATATTATAGAGATTTAACATTAGTTTGGTGGTTTGTGCGTCCGGATCGAGGGTAATGATAACTCGATCCCCGGATTTCTCTGCCATAAGCGGTAGGCCATGAGAAATTTGACCAAAATTTAAATCAGATTTTACAAAATAATCGGCATCCAGGATGGACTCTAGCCTGAATGCCAAGGCATTCTCTTCGAGAGATAGGTCGCTCCGTTTTTTCCGATTTATTACCGATGGATTATCGGAAATTGGTACAATACGGCAATAGGCTGCAAGATATCCCTGCTCGCATTGGCGGCGATGCGAGTTGCGGGCTGACTGCAAAACCGGCGTCTCGTCACTTGCATTGCGAGCTAGAATGCCCTGATCGGTTCCAGAATAGATCAGCATAGGATGATCTACGGTACGCGATTTCACTGTTTCCAGGCTAATTCGATCCCCAGGCGTTACGACCATACGGAGCTTGCCACACAGCGCCCATTTACGGTGGGCCGCCACCCAGGAAATAAAGGGCGTGCTAGCGTCGCATTCTGGAAGTTCGGCTAATATACTCGACACGTAGGCATCGATCTCAACCATCATAGCTTGGAGCATTTGCATACCCGCAGTTGTAATCGCCTCTCGCCCGGCGGTCGGCTCTAGGATTAACAGGTCTGCTACACCACCAAACTGATATGAAGATGATACGGAAGTGGTAGCTAATCCAAATCCACTTCTGAATGTCCGCAGATTAGGGGAACCACTCCTTAAAATAATTCTCCCAGATATCTGAGTTCCAGACCAGCTTAGATCACTTAGAGATATCCAAACATCAGCGTTATTAGAAACAATAGTTTTTGATTGGGCACGCAGTCGTGGACCAATCGGTCCTATCGGCCTTTCAATAACGGATGATTTTGCTACCGGCGCGACAATATTCTCGACCGGCGCTCGACTAACCAATTTTCCGTTCACCAAAACCGAGACGTCCACGAGCGAAACGAACTCAGAAATGTACGCTGTAGCTTCCGTGACGTTGATTGATTGATCGGCGGCTGTCTCGGCAATGACCAACGTACCAGGCGTTCCATTTCCGGCATTTGTGACGAGTGATATGCAGTCTGCGTTTAGCGAAAGATTTTCCAACCTCGCCGCGCTCACGCTGCGCTCACCAGTGACCGCACTCTCAGTCTCTATCCGTAATGCTTGAGCGATACCAAAATTAGCCATTGCCCCGATGCCAAAAGTGCCGACGACACCCGCAGCCCGTGCAGCATCATTATTCTTGCTACTGCTTCCAGCCTTCCAATAGTGTTCACGGAGATCATCGGGGGTCATGCCGATGCCGTTGTCCGATATCGCGATCCGTTCTGGCTCAAGATTTATCTCAATTAGTGGCTCAAATTGGTCACCCTTGGCGAGGCGCAAACGGATGGCGTCAAACGCATTCTGGGTATTTTCGCGCAACAGGGCGAGCGGCGATTGATAAATCTGAGTCGCTAAGAGCTTAATCACTCTTTCCGTCTCAATTTGAAAGGGGATGAGTTGTTCTGTCATGAATTTAACGCTCTGAAAGTTTCAATACGATTTTCAATATCATTGCGTAAAGCGCTGGATAGTTCTGACGCAAGTGGCAAAGATAGAGATTTCTCGGCTAGTTCAATTCGGCGCGTACGGATGCAAGCCATTACGAACTGCACTAATTCATCTACATTGTTAGGACTTTCTATTATCGACAAAATGCGTTCTGGCTTGTCGGAGGCAGTCGCCAATTTGAGTGCTAACGATCGCTGGTATGTAAATGGAGAAAATTTCACATCGTTCAGAGCATTCAGCGCGCCATCTGGATCGCCCGCAGCGAACAGCGTTTCAGCGCATTCGATCGCTTGGCGTAGGCGCAACTGGTCGGTATCCGGGGGACGCCCCGCATGATCCAATGGGCGTTCCCAACTTAAGTCGATACTTCCGTCCGCGGCAAATCGTCCGTCATTCTTTCGTGCGAAGTGCCCTCCCTCGGTCATCTGCCGCACAGTAAGACAAGCAGAGGAAAGGTCGTCACCAAGGGCAATGACGTTGTACTGCCGATCAACTCCTCTAGGTAATTCACGGGCACCAGCACACAGGGAACCGGCGCTGATCACCGCCATAGCTTGGCTTTCGGGCAAGTGGATGTAATGGGCAGCCGCAGCAGCACGGTGCTGATGGCCATGCAATCCGACCCTGAACCCATGACCAATCATTTCATGAATACGCGAAACGTCCATATAGTCTTGGCGGTTAGGTGGCCCGTCGATACTATGATGCCAGACCGCCATGCGGAGGTCGTGTACCCGGTTCAGATCGTGCAGCTCAAGGGCGCAACGTGCAACAGCATCCTGCGCGAAATCGCCAGAAAAAGAGAAGCAGTCATTTCCAGCTATTGAATCGAATGCAGCGACAATAATTCTACCATCCGCTATCTCGAATAAGTTATATCCAGCAGATCGGTCTATCGGCCGAACCAATTCTACACCGTCATAAAACTTCTCAACAAATGTCCAATAGCTGTCCAGGCGACATGAGTAGGCAACAGGATCGACAATTTTATATGTGGTTAAATCTGACCAAGACCATCGATATAGACTGCCTGTTTCTGATAAGACCTTAAATACACCGTTCTTTACTTCTTCTGATTTAACGGGTGCCATAGATCGAAAGGCGGTATTCCAGCAGATGTCATGATTTCCGGGAACAATTACGATTTTTGATCGATCACCGCCGAGATATCGATCAGTTAACTTGCACAAGAAATCATAGGCAACATCATATTGCTCCGATAGTTCGCTTTTCCATAAGCTTGCATCTTCAGCACCATCCCGAATAGGGAGACCCTGAATTATGTCTCCGCTAACAATGATCGCATCTATTCTCGGGATGGGCGGCGTCTCCAGCCGATATCGCGTTGAATCACTCAACAACGCAGCAAGTACGGCATCGTTGTTGAATGGCTCCGCTGAGGAACGGTGCAGATCGGAAATATGGAGAATGTAAAGCATCGTCCCGGAAACTGTCACAGCGCGTGAGCTTGCGCTAGCGAATTGACATAGGTTGCTGGATTTTACAGCGCGCCGCTACCTGCCTATGCAGGCACATTCCGTCCTTCCGAATTGCTTCGCGCTATCAAATAAGTTACCGAATATAAACGATTTTTGATGCAACAAAATTGCCCATAATGTTGCAACCCGGCAAAATCCGAGCCTGTGGAGGGTCGGATTATGCGCGTTTTGGTCGGGGTCGTTGGCATCGCTTTTCTGGGCTTAGGCGGGACTGCTCCCGCAACCCCCCGCAAGCTGGAAATCGACAGGGATATTTTGCTTCGTGATCTTTCGCGTGGTGAAGTCGCCCAGCGGCGAATGGCCTGTGCGACCGGCCAAGCGCCCGCTATGCGCGCGCGGATTAAATCGGTGGGGTGGGACGCGCTTTCCGCAGGTCAATGGTGTGTGACGGTACTGACCCGCGCTGGACGCGATGGCACGCTGCGCCATGTGGCATTGCGGGATGGGAAGGCAACGCCTGCCATCGCGTTCGATGCCGGATTTGTCACCGGCTACATAAAGCGCGAGGCGTTGCCAGCCGATGCGCCTGCCATGATGACATTGCTGCCGATCGCCGACCGGTGCCTGGATCAGAAAGAAGCCGACAAGGATTTATGCGGGGCGGCTGGGCATATGTTAGGTGCCCGTGCGGCTAGGGGAGAACTGATCCCCATAGATTAGGGGTGCGCTACTCCAGGGACAGGGGCGGATACGTTTTGCAATGTCACCCCATGGGCGGGAGCGGCGTCGGCTACCTTGGCCGCATCCGTGACGCCAGAAGCGCGTAGTTTCGCGACGACATCGGCCATCGCAGTCAAGTTTGCAGGCGATGGTAACCGGCTCTCGACAACATGTTCCGTAGATGCCGTTGCGGTATCAATGCCTCGTTCCACCTTCGCCTTTATGGAATCCAATTCCCTGCCCGTGAAGGACGCATGATCCTGCTGCACAAAGGCTTTCATGGCATCCATGGGGTTGTCGGGATGCGCGGCCAGCAGCGCGTCGATCTCGGCGTCTGATTTGCCCTTGGAGCGCATGATGGCGCGAAGATCGTTGCCCATATTCTCATCGAATTTCGATACGTCCTTGCCGTCACGGATCATCCCGGCGCGCAGAGCGGCGGTGCTGGCGGCGAGTTCGTCCACGCGGCGCAACAGCGCGGGATCGGCGCTGCCGCCATGCACGGCCAGGTCCACAGCTTGCCCATAAGCCGCGCCGCTGGCTTTGAGCGCGCCTTCTGGCCCGCCCTCGGCGATTCCGGCGTCATGCTGTTTGCGGCGATCTTCCTCGCGCTGGCGGTAGGCATCGCGCTCGGCGTCGTTCTCGAATTGCAGCGAGCCGTCATACTGGCGCAGGTCGCGCATGAAGGCGGTCGCCTGCGATTGCGCCCGGCTGGCGAGGTTGGCCAGTGTCGCGCCTTCGGCTGCGCCCGCACCACTGGCGGCGGTGAGTGCGTCCTGCACGGCATTCTGGCTTTGCGCGACGGCGGCGACAATCTCACTGCGAAGGGCAGCAAGCGCGGTCGGGCTGACGGTGCCGATCTGCTGGCGCAGTTGGGTAATGTTTTGGAGCTGGGTTTGCGCAGTGACGGCATCGCCCCCGCTGCGCCTCAACGCGGCAATGGCCGTTTCCAGATCGAATTGCGCGACCACCAACTGGCCGACCATGGCAAGGCGCTCGCTAGCGAGCGGGTCATCCGAAGCCGGATGGCCCGGCCCTGAAACTGTCATATCACCGATTATAGTTCGCCTCTGCGCGTGCGTGAAACTTCCCCATCATACCCCGCAAACCGCTAAAAATTGGTTAATATATTCCTAATCGGCGAGCCAAGATGCTAGGGCGCATGTATCCGTGCTATTGGCCGGTGCGCCGTAGTAGTTGCTTGGGATCATAATATGCCGATGTACGGAGGTGGAGCCTCATTCCGCGAAATATCCTATCTGTTCGTGGATATGGGCTGCTTTCGAGAATGTCTGAAACGCTTGTCACTGCGCTATTTCAATGACCCGTTAGCGCTGGTTTGCGATCACAGCTTCTTTCGGTCTACCGCATCCAAAGTGTTCTTCTATGATGCTGTGCCTGCAAAGGAGAACGGCGAGGACCATACGGCCTATAACCAACGAATCGACCAGCGCATGGCTGAAGTTGGAAAACTACGGTTGCTTGATGGATGCCATGTCCAACTTGGCGATCTTCGCGGAAAGAAAGCGGCTCAGAAAAAGGTCGATGTGATGATCGCCGTGGACATGCTGATGCATACGTTTCGCCGCAACATGGACAACTGCACATTACTTACCGGAGATAGCGACTTCCAACCACTTCTTGAAGCGCTGAATCGTGAAGGAATGTTCACAACATTGTGGCACCCGGCGCAAGCGCCTGCTGACCTGATGGGCGCAGCGGATAGCGTTCGCCCGCTGAACCTGCAAACGCTTGGTGGCGGATTGCGACGCGCTCCCGGTGTGCCCCTTCTACCAGCTTTCAATGCCGACATCAGGCCACGATTAGACAAGACGGACCTCGCCGATACCGTCATCGACGGTCGTGTTTATCTCCTGTCGGAGAATCAACGCGGATACCTCATTGAACATTTTGATCCGAAGGCGTCGGCCACGTCTCACCACGCCCAGGACAAGGATCGAAATATCCTCGTGAAGGCGGCGGAAGATATTTGGGGTATCGAACTACCAAAAGATTTTTTCAGCTAAGATCGGCCCAAGGCGGAGGCCTTGGGCCGATGTGGTCGCTATTCGGCGCTAGTGCGCTCGGTGATCGCGCGCATGATGATGCGGCCCGTGAGCGGTAGCGCGTCGTACTGGAGCGAAAAACCCTCACCGTCACGGTTGGGCCACGCGGCCCCGATGGGCGTCCAGTTGGCACTCTTGCCTTTGCCGGTGACGAGGAAAAGACGGTGGGTCGGTTTGGCGGGGGTGGTGGATTGGTTGGTCACGGTTGGCTCCTTGGTTGTGCCCCCGGCCTATCCGGTGGCTTCGTGGGAGCCGTTCGCGGCAGGCCATCGAGCCGTCCGGTCAAGGTCGCGCCAGCGCCCGACAGGGGTGAACCTGCACAAGCGCAGCGCGGAAGGGAGTGCCTTGACCGGCGGCGGGACTGCTGCATCGCTCCTCCACAAGAAGCCCTCCGATAGGTTGGTGGTACGGCCATGGGGCGCGTGGCCTGCTGCCGCCTCCGCCAATCCGCATGACGTGACGTGGTTCAATGGAGGCTCGGCAGGATCGTCATGGTTGCCTACCCGCGTTGGCCCTTCGGGAAAGGCGTGGGATGCGGGCGGTATTGCCGACCGCGCACCCCGGAAAAGGCTCCTTGCTTCATCCTGCGTCTTGCAGCAGCGGCCCGCTGGCGCGGCTGGCGGCCTGTGTCCGTGGCGCTGGTCCGGTCGGCGGTTCAGCCCCCGTCCACGCGCAATCCCGCGCGGGGCAAAATCGGGGAGAAACCCATGACGACAACCATCATCCTGCTTACCATCAACAGCATCGCCCAACTGATGGCGGCGGTAGCGCAATTGATCGTCGCATTACGGCGATGGCCGTAGCTTCGGCTACGGTAATGCTAACCGATGCTCACAAAATTGGGGGCGTTGATGTTAAAGACGATTAACGCTTCCCGCTTCGTGTCGCTCACGTTGCGGATGCTGGGATGGCACAGATGATCTCCGTCGCCATAGCTGATCCAAAAGCTGCGTCCCGCCTTATAGACCCACACGGTGTCGCCATCGTCATTGTTCCATTTGCCGATCAACTGCCGTTTCGCGCGCGCCATCCTACTTACCCGTTTCCGTTTTGTTCAGTGTGACGACAAAGCTATTATCGCATGGGTCGCCCTTGCGGCGGCCAGCGGGCGTGCCTTCATGCCCATTGCAATACATCGTATGTTCGCCGTTCGACTGGTAAAGAACCACATGCTGAAGGTTGAGGCCACCTTGCTGGCAGCGCGGGTTGGCGCAGCGGTGAAATGGCTGGATATTATCTAGCGTGTAGTGACTTTTCCGCTGCCAATCTTTGGTGGTGTAATGTTCCCAACGATCTTGGGTGACGGTCAATTCCAACGCAATGATACCAGGAAAGGCTTTGGCGCGGTCATGCGTCTCGCCCAAAAAGGGCTTGCCCTTGCTCATGCCGTCGCCTCACCGTCTATAGCTTTTTCCGGCGGCGACGACATCCGCTGCATGGCCTTGTCAAAATCGCCTTTGACGATGGTAATGCCGTTCGATCCGCAATCCGTCGCGAACACGATTTCATGCACCAAAGCCGAATCCTCGCCGACATTGTGGGCAATGGAATAGCTGAGGTAGGTATTGATCGTGTGATCAGCCTTCTGTGCAAGATCGGCGTTGAGATAGTCTTCAACCCGTCCAGCAACGCGGTTGAACTCATTAATTTTCCCGCGCTTTTTGGGGTCAGACCCGCGATAGCTACGCCGTGCCATGTAGATGGGGTAGGATTTCATTGGCAGCCTCCGATGCTCTCCATAACATGCGGAACAAAGAAAGTACATTGGCCGCAGATGAAGAGTCAGAACCGATATTTTGACAGCAACGCAAGAGCGCAGGCATAGGGGCGCTACGGGCCGGGCGCGCCTGATTCCGATGCCTGCTTGGCCGTTGCCTGACCGGGGAGCGCCAGCGGCGCGTCAGGCAATGGCTTTTGATCCCGCCGGGAAGTCCGAGCCGGACGCGGGATCGGGTTAGCATAGCTAACCTACGCGAGGACGGCGACCCCGTTGGGGCGTAGCGGGCCGCTTCACCTTATCGCGCGTGGCGGCAGCCTTGGTGGCTTTGGCTTTCGTTTCCAGTTCAACATCATCCGGCTTGCCGGATGTCCATCCACCCGCGCCTTGCAGCAGGCGGTCGGCATGGCGGATGCTGTTCACATGGCCATAATGATCCTCGATCATCTTGACGGACGTGCCCATCTGCTCGGCGAGAAGATAAACATCCACGCCTTCGCTCAAGCGCATAGTCGCATAGGTATGGCGGAAGCTGTAGGTGGAGCGCACCGTGCCGCCCGGCCCGTCGCGCAACTCTGCTTTGGTCAGCAGGTCGTCAATCAGGTGCTTGTAGAGTGAGGACGCGGGCGTCCCGTCGATAGTGGTGAACACCGGATCGTCGGGCCGTGGTTCGATGGCATGGTCGGGGACGTTCTTCTTGCCTTCGGCCTCCGCCCGTTTGCGGGCGGCTTCGCGGGCGCAGGCGCGAATGCGGTCGAGATATTTGCCTACGCTAGGCACTGCCACCAATTTGCGCGACTTGCCCTTGCCCTGAACGGCCAGCACGACGATCTCATTGCCGTCGCGGTCCTTGGCAGCTGAAACATCCTTCCAGCGCAGGTTCTTCGCCTCGCCCGGCCGCATCCCGGTGTTGCACATCACTAGCACGAAATTATGCGTGACCGTGCGATACCAATGGCTGACGGGCGACAGCTTGCGGGTGGGCTTGTCCTCTTTTCCCTGATCTTCGGACTTGGGCTTCTCCTTGCCCTTGACCCAATAGTTACGGGAATAGCTGTAGAGTTGGGTATATTCCTCGTGCGTAAACTCATCGCGCCGCATGACCTTGAGTTTGGGGCGGTTCTCGTAGCGCTGGCTGACCGGCGCATAACGCTTCTTCATGGCGAAGCCCATCACCGAGGCAAACACCGACAATTCAAAGCGGATAGTGCTGTCGCTGATTTGGCGGGTGCCTTTCATGCGTTCGGCAATGGCAGCTTCGCGCGCCTCGATCGCTTCCTTGCTGGCCGTCACACCGCGCCGGTTTGTCGCGCCTGGAAGGGGGCGGGCGCGCAAGCCGCGTGCGGCACGGCCCTTCTCACGCATCGCCAGTTCCTGATCGGCCAGCTTGGTCGCCAGTGCTTCCGACACGGGACGCACCCCGTTGCGCGCTGCGCGGCCTTCGCCGTTGGTGCGCCGCCACGCGGTGTAGCCCTTCCATGTTTCGTCGCCGATCAAGTGCACCTGCGTCGAACCCATATAATCGTTCAGCGGGCCTTCGATCACCGCGCGCAGCTTCTTGGGGCGCTGGGCGCTGACCTCGCCATGCTCGGCCCGCTTCTCCTGCTCGGTCAGAAACTCCTGTGCCACCTTCGCAAATGAGCGGTTGAACAGGGGAACATCGCGTTCAAGGGCATATTCGACATTGGCATCGTGCCGCCACGCCTTGTTACGGGCGGCGGTCACGTCCTCCGTCTTTAAGGAGAACGTCTTAGTGCCCGAACCGAAAGTTGTTGAGCAATACCAGCATGTTGTGATTCACACCTCTTTGCGAAGAGATGGAGTG
>NZ_JAZDXA010000068.1:0-11582 GCF_040170545.1 Sphingobium sp. MK2 | reverse complement strand
GGAATATCGGTAGCGATACTCCTATGAGGTCTTACCTCAAAAATGCTGCGCGCCTGCGGTCCACACCGGATGCGTACATTGAATAGAATTTCTGTCCGACGAATATCTATCCCGCGGGGAGTTGTCCTGACCGCGTATACGACCTTGTACCCGACAGACGGTAACCGACCGATTGAGGCCGCCTGCCCTGCTGTGATGTGAGCGCGTAAGGGACGTCCATAAGGGCGTCGTTATGGACGTCCAGAGCAAAAGCGAGGGACGGCAGTGGAGATATTGGGCCGGGAACGGCGTCGTCGTTGGAGCAACGCGGAGAAGCTCGATATCGTCGCCGCTGTGGGAGTGAACGGAGAGACGTTGGCGCGCGTCGCGCGGCGCTACGATGTGTCGCGAAGCCAGATCTATCAATGGCGCCATCTGTTCAGGAAGCGAGGGCTGCTGCCTGCGGCGGACGGACCGACCTTCTTGCCGGTCGATATTGGGGCGCCCATGCTGAGCGCGGAGCCCGTGCCCGAGGACCGTATCGCTCCGGTGAGGGCCGCCTTGCGGTGATCGGCTGATATTTCGAGATGGCACCGGTGCAAGCGCTGGTGTTTGCACCGGTACTAGGGACGGTGCGATGAGTCAGATCACGGTAATTTCAGGCCCGGAGCGGCGGCGGGTGTGGACCGACCAGCAGAAGCGTGAGTTGGTCGCGGCTGTTTCGGCGCCCGGCGCGAACGTGGCGGAGATTGCCCGCCGTGCTGATCTTCGGCCGAACCAGATCTACAGATGGCGGCGGCAGATGGGGCAGGCAGCCCAAGGCTTTGCAGAAGTGCAGGTGCAGCCCGATCCAGTGCCGGTGATCGGATCGGCGATCATCGTGGAGTTCGAGCGGGCGATCGTACGCATCCCCGCTGGCGCATCGCCTGGGTTGGTGTCGGCAGTGTTGCGGTCGGTCAAGCCGTGATCCCAGTTCCCTCCGGCGTCCGGATATGGATCGCGACCGGGCATACCGATATGAGGAAGGGCATGCGATCCCTGGCCCTGCAGATACAGCAGAGCTTCAGGCGTGATCCCCATGCCGGTGATCTTTATGTCTTCCGAGGGCGCCGTGGCGACCTGTGCAAGATCCTGTGGCATGATGGCATTGGCATGTCGTTTCATGATGCCGTATTTCGTCCATCGGACCAAGGTGCACTCGGTAATTCCAAGCTTGGCGCAGACCTCTGCTTTTGTCAGCATTCCCCTCTCGCGGAGCCGGTCGTAGCGTGGGCGCAGGCTATATCTTTTGACGAGATAGATGACGCGCAGGTCAGTGAACTGCGCATCTGCCTGATCACGACGCGCGGCACCGCCGGGCCGGATTCCCTTTTCATTCAGTATATCCGCGATTTCGGCACAGATATGGTCGTCGAGAAGCTTGTCGACCATTTCGACCACCTCGGGTCGCGTTTTTACCTGCTGTGCGGAGCATTTGGGATTCTGCGTCGTCAGTGTTTCGGTTCGCCCGCCTTTGAAGCGGATATGGATCCGAGTCTCTCCTTCGGCCGGGAACTTGAGCAAGGTGACGTCCTCGATGAGGTACGCAAGAAGGCGCTTGCGTTCTCGGTTCGGCAGAGTTGGATCGCGCCAGACTGTTTTAAAGTCGGTCGTCATAGCGATCAACCGATCACGAACTGCCTCATTCACCGTCAGCCGGTCGTCGTTTAGAGCACGGGCTCTTTCTTCCTGCACGTCAGCCAGGCTGCGCAGCTTATCATTCCATTCTCGCTCAAGGGTGTCGGCAACGAGGCGGTTGGTCGGATCGACCAGCATAAAGCGCCGTTCAGCAAGGTCAGCATCGATCTGAGCGCGCTGAACAGCGCGAAGCCGGAGTTGATCCGTTTCGTCATGGTGCGCTTCGATCTCTTTCCTGATCTCCAACGCCAACTCCACAGCGGCGGGTGTCATTTCGGCGGCGATCAAGTCACCGATTGCTTCGTCGACGGGCCAACCTGCGATTGACTGGCAGTGAGGCTCACCGTGGGAGGCGTAGGCGCGCGCCAAGCGCTCTCCAGGTCGGTGGCAATGCCAGCAAAATCGGGTGTCGGCGCGGTCAGATCGATTTGTCGCGCTTGGGCCAAACCCGCTTCACAGGCTTCCACACGCTTGAGCGCTGCTTCCCAGCTATTCTCGAGTTGGGCAGCGATCAGGCGGTTATCAGGGTCGCAGGCAGCATAGCGACGTTCAGCGAGAGATGCCTCGTATCGGGCTTGCTGCAAGTCCAGCTCCACCATGCGGTGCCGTTCTTCCAGATTATCCCGATGCGCCCGATCAGCTTCCATTGCGGCCTCGATCGCCATCGGCGTCACGGCTCTCAATATCTCTTTGCCTTTGGCAGGGTCGATGCGAGATACGCCAAAAGTCATGCATCGTGGCTTGGCCAGCATCTGGTTGATACGTTCGCAGCGGTAATAGGGATGACCCGGAGGCCGGCCCGAATAGACAACGCCCAACCGTCTTCCACATCGGCCGCAGGTGAGCAGGCCCGCGAGCAACGCGCGGCCACCACGACCCGACTTGATACCGCCCTTCTGTCCGAAGGCGTTGACGGCGATATGGCTCTGGTTCCTCTCAAACTCACTCCAATCGATATAGCCTTCATGATGATCCTGGAGCAGCACTTCCCAAGTTCCGAAAGGCTTGCCGTGGCCGTAGCTTTTGCGTGCCCTGCCATCGACAATCTCGGTTCGTTTCTCGGTTTTACCATAGACATAGACCCCGGCGTAGAACGGGTTCTTCAATATCGAGATGACGCTTCGATAGCGAAGCGGCACCCAATCGAAGGACACCGTTTTGCGCCCGTCAGAAGGACGGGGGAAATGGAAATTGTCCGCGGTGAGCGAAATCAGCACCTGGCGGGCGCTACCAAGCTCGCGGAAGCGCGAAAAGATAAGACGGATCGCCTCCTGCACCCGCAGATCAGGATCAAGCCCTAGGCCATAATCACGGTGCCAGACATAGCCGATCGGAACACTGAGGCGCAGTTCTCCTCGCCGCGCTTTGGCACGCGCCGCGTCAAGCATGCGTGTTCGCAAAATGCCGAGCTCGAACTCGCTGATGCTGCCCTTCATGACCAACAACAATCGATCGTTTGGCCGACAGGGATCGTATACCCCGTCGAGATCGATCACGCGCGCTTCAACCAGGCCACACAGCTCCAAAAGGTGGTGCCAGTCCCGGCCATTACGGGAAAGGCGCGATGCGTCCAAGCAAAGCCCCGCGCCAACCTTGCCCGTACACAGGCCGCTGACCAGTCGTTCGAAACCGGGGCGGTCGACAGTGCCGCTGGCGGTCCGACCAAGGTCATCGTCGATCACCTCGACATCGTGAAATCCCCAGCGTCGCGCAACATCGACAAGCTCATATTGTCGGCGCTGGCTCTCCAGGTTGTTCTGGACCTGACCCGGGGTCGACTGTCGGACATACACCACAGCTTTGCGCTTGAGCACCGTGACTGGAAGGAGATCATTGCCCGTCATCACTGGCCTCCTTCGCCGCGACGCCGGCTGCAGCCATCAAGAGGGTCGCCAGCCTGGCAACAACGGCGCTTCGCTGCGCCTCGCTCAGGCCTCGCATCTGCGGCGTATCGAGCGGCATGCTCAGCTGCTGGGTCAGCATCGGTAGCGACGATGGTCGTGGTAGTGCCGTCATGGCGTGCCTCCTGGATGGCCGTGAGTCCATCCGTCGAAGTCTGCCTGAAACCGCGATCGGTAAGCAGTCCGTGAAGCTCTACAAGCCCAATCACCGCAACGCGCGGTTCGCCCATCTCCATGTCGGCGCACAACGCCCTGTCCAGCATCCACTCTGCGACCTGGATGATCTCGCCCGGCCTGATCTCTACCCGGATGATCGCGCCATTGGCCCGGTCCTCGCAGCCTTCATGCCGAAAACGACTGCCGTAATATGGATGCCAGCGATAATGAAACTCTACCATCTGCCCGACATGGGCAGAATGACCCTGCGATGGCTCTGGGCAGAAAATCGTGGCTCTTCGCCGGTTCAGACCGCGGAGGTCAGCGCACCGCCTTCATGCTGAGCCTCATCGGCACGGCGAAGCTCAACGACATCGATCCGCAGGCCTGGCTCGCCGACACTCTCGCGCGCATCGCCGACATTCCCCAGAACCGTCTCCATGAACTGCTTCCTTGGAACTGGTGCGCTACCGAGGACCAACGCGAAGCCGCCTGATCCGCGGTTCTCACCGGACGCATACGATCCAGCGCGTCCATGATGCCAGCATCGGCCTCTATGGCATGCGCATGGTCTGGCACCAGCTGCGGCGTGAAGGCATAATGGTGGCGAAATGCACGGTGGAACGATTAATGCGGGCCATGGGGCTGGCGGGCGTCCGGCGTGGAAAGAAGACGGTCACCACCGTCAGCAACCCGAATGCGCCGTGTCCGCTGGACAAGGTCAATCGGGAGTTTCGCGTCAGCCGACCCAACGCCCTGTGGGTCGTCGATTTTACCTACGTGCACACCTGGGCGGGCTTCGTCTATGTCGCCTTCGTGATTGACGCTTTTGCCCGGCGGATCGTCGGATGGAAGGTCAGCACGTCAGCCACTGCCAACTTCGTTCTGAATGCCCTGGAGCAGGCGATCCATGCCCGTAGGCCCGGTTCAGAGGATCAGCTGATCCATCACAGCGACAGGGGAGTTCAATACCTTCCATGAATTATACCCAGCGCCTCGCCGAAGCCCAGCTCGTCCCCTCGGTCGGCAGCGTTGGCGACTCCTACGACTGTGAGAAGGTGCATGTAGTCTGGGAGGTCTGACCCGTGCTTACGACTGACCACGTGTCATCGCGTTGATCTGTCGGCCCCCCAGGCTGCACCCGGGGCGTCGCGAGACGTGACTTGATAGGAGCCTGAGGGAGTGCCGTCCCGTCACAGTCCTGTCCGCTCGCGAAGCGCTTCGGGTTCCACCTACCTGGAGAACCCGTATGCATGTTATCACATCTGACGCCGTGGTCATCGGCGTCGACACTCATAAAGATGTTCACGTCGCCGTCGCTATCAATGGACTGGGCGCCCGGCTTGCCACCGCCTCCTTCCCAGTAACGAGCAAAGGCTATCGCCAGATGGCGGCCTGGGCAGCTAAGCACGGGACCGTGCATGCGTTCGGCATCGAAGGGACTGGCTCCTATGGTGCCGGTCTCACACGAGCGCTGACGGCGATGGGCTTGCGTGTCATCGAGGTCGGCCGGGTCAACCGGCAGCTCCGACGTCGGCATGGCAAGACCGATACCGTGGATGCCGAGTCCGCCGCACGGGCCGTTCTTGCGGGTGACGCTGACGGTGAACCCAAGGTCGGTGATGGCATGAAGCGTCCCGGGTTTTCAGGAGGCTCCAACTTGTGAGAAGGAGCATCCGTTATGAGCAAGACAACCAACAAATTTTCACCTGAAGTTCGCGAACGGGCGGTTCGTATGGTGATGGAGCAGCGGGCCGAATATGGCTCGGAATGGGAAGTGATGAAGTCGATCGCTGCGAAGCTCGGCTGCTCGCTGGAGACGCTGCGCCGCTGGTGCCGCGAGGAGGCGGGCCGACGAGCGGGGCCAGCGGCGTTGGCTGCCGATGACCGTGAGCGGCTAAGGCTGCTAGAGCGCGAAGTGAAGGAACTGCGCCGCGCCAACGAGATTTTGCGCAAGGCATCTGCGTATTTTGCGATGGCGGAGCTTGACCGCCCCGGAAGATGATGATGGCGTTCATCGACGCCCATCGCGAGGATTTGGGGATCTAGCCGATCTGCCGTGAACTGGCGATCGCCCCTTCCTCCTACCATGAACATGCCGCACGCCGTATCGATCCTGGCCGACGTCCGGCACGTACCCGGCGCGATGAGGAGATCAGGGAGCAGATCAAGCGGGTCCATGAGGCCAGCTTCGGCCTCTATGGCGCACGCAAGGTCTGGCACCAGATGCGGCGTGAAGGCATAATGGTGGCGAAATGCACGGTGGAACGATTGATGCGGGCCATGGGGCTGGCGGGCGTCCGGCGTGGAAAGAAGACGGTCACCACCGTCAGCAACCCGAATACGCCGTGTCCGCTGGACAAGGTCAATCGGGCATTTCGCGTCAGCCGGCCCAACGCCCTGTGGGTCGTCGATTTTACCTACGTGCACACCTGGACGGGCTTCGTCTATGTTGCCTTCGTGATTGACGCTTTTGCCCGGCGGATCGTCGGATGGAAGGTCAGCACGTCAGCCACTGCCAACTTCGTTCTGGATGCCCTGGAGCAGGCGATCCATGCCCGTAGGCCCGGTCCCGATGATGGACTGATCCACCATAGCGACAGGGGAGTTCAATATCTTGCCATGAACTATACCCAGCGCTTGGCCGAAGCGAAGCTCGTTCCCTCGGTCGGTAGCGTCGGTGATTCCTACGATAACGCCTTAGCCGAGACGATCAACGGCCTTTACAAGGCCGAGGTAATTTGGCGGCAGCGATCATGGCCAAGCGTTTCGGCCGTGGAAATGGCAACGCTGCGCTGGGTCGATTGGTACAACAATCACCGGCTCTTCGGCCCTATCGGGCACATCCCGCCCGCTGAGGCCGAAGACAATTACTATGCAGCCCTCGAGAACCTCGATATGGCTGCATAGCCCAATGAAAACTGCCTCCTGAAAACCCGGGGCGCTTCAGATCCCGCTGATCGGCAATGCAAGCTGCAGGTCGCCCGCAGATTGCCATCTCGCGCTCAGCTTGCGCGAGTAGCAATACCCCGCCGTCCGAGGTCAGCCGACCACCGTCAAAGGCGGCTGTGACTTTCTTGCGCCCAACCGCTGGAAACGAAAAAACGGGCGCGCTATCCTTACATCTGGCGGGTGTGGCCTGTGGCATTTTCTGCCTCGCTGCAGGTTGGTCTAGACACCCAATTTCCTACAGCAAAGCAATGCCTTACGACACTCCCGCCAACCCCTCGGACACAGCGCCATGAATAATCCGGGCTAAAGGCATAACTGGCATCATTTAACGCCGTATGGAGAGCGTCCACACCAACAGTGGTGCTGTCGTCAGGACGGCGGTGATCGTGACCTCGCTGGATCGGCTGTTGAGGCCTTGGCCAACATCGTTGCACACATAGAGGCCCTCGCCCCGAAAACCATCATGAGGCTCTGACCTCGAAAAGGACCTTGACCCTGACGTCCGCACTACTCAGGTTGACAGCTACCCGCAATTAAAGGGCCGATCCACAGTTCTTATCCGATCCCTCCGCCTGCAACGAATAGAGTTTGCCCGGTGATATAGGACGCTTCCTCAGAGGCGAAAAAGCAAATTGCTGCGGCGAGTTCCTCGGGTTCGCCGAACCGGGCCATTGGGGTGTCGCGCACGGTCTGCTCCATGACCTTTACAAACCCTGATTTCACAGCATCGGTCATCGGAGCAGGATCGCGTGGCGTTACCCGCGTCACATTGACACCGCCCGGCGCAACGCAGTTGATGCGAACTCCGCTCGTTTCCAGTTCCAGCGATAAAGCGGCAGTCAATGCAGCGACCCCGCCCTTGGCCGCAGCATACGGCACCCGGTTTACGCCGCGCGTGGCGACAGAACCGATGTTGACAATGGAACCGCGCCCGGCTGACAACATAAAGGGTAAAACGGCGTGGCAGGACCAAAGAGTCGGCCACAATGACCGGTTTATTTCAGCTATAATCTCGTCGGAGGTATAGTCCCAGTAGGGTTTGGCCCAAATAGTACCGCCAACGTTATGAACCGCCACATCGATTCTTCCGAAGCGATCGGCAACCAGCCGGTACAGTTGGACGGCCCCCTCGCAAGTCTCTAGGTCGAAGTTGGCGGCGTGGACATTCGCGCCACTGATCTGCAGCCGTTCGACCGCAGCCCGCGTAGCTTCAACGGCCCGGTCGGCGACGATTACGATCGCCCCCTCTTCCGCCATGCGTTTGGCTGTGGCCAGCCCGATCCCCTGCGCTCCTCCCGTCACGACTGCGACTTGTTTATCGAACCGTCTTGTCGAAGTCATAATTAGGGCGTCCATCCTTAGCGAGCTCACGCAACGAACCGAAAAGCCGTATCGCGTTGCCCTTGTTTATCTTCTCGCCTTGCGTCATGCAAGGCAAAGCATTACACAATGAATAACGTCCAGCCGCTCGGCTGCATCATCGGACCAAATGTTGGGAGCCACGAAGATGACCCATAGACTTATGACCCCTAGTGATGTGACAGGTGCGTGGGCGATTATTCCCACTCCGGCGAAGGATAATGCGTCGGATTGGAGAGCGACGAATACCGTAGATCTCGATGAAACTGCTCGCGTTGTAAATGGCCTGATAGAGGCGGGTATAAACGGGATACTCAGCATGGGGACGCTTGGCGAAGCGGCGACTATGACTCAAGGGGAAAAGCTCGATTTCATAAAGGCGCTGGTTGATGCCGCAGCCAGTCGAGTGCCAATATTTGTCAGCACAACCTGTCTCAACACCCGCAACACCGTAACGTTGACCCGGCAAGCACTAGAGCTCGGTGCGGATGGTGCAATGCTTGGAGTTCCTGTGTGTTGCACGCCAAGCCTTGAGGTTGCAGTCCAGTTCTACAAGGATGTCGCTGAAGCCGTACCAGAGATGAACATAGCGATCTATGCCAATCCCGAAGCCTTCAAATTCGAATTTTCGCGCTCGTTCTGGGGTCGAGTGGCTGATATTCCTCAGGTCGTAACAGCGAAATATATCGGTGTCGGCAATCTACTGGCAGACCTTGCAACGATCCGCGGCCGCATCAAGCTATTGCCGATCGACTTCGACTACTATGCTGCAGCCCGCATGAACGATTCGATCGACGCATTCTGGTCGAGTGGTGCTGTATGTTGCCCGTTGATGACTACTACCTTGCGCGATGTTGTGTTGAACGCGCGCGCGACCGGTAACTGGAAGGAGGCACGTGCCTTTCAGGCGCTGCTCGGTCCTACCGCAGCGCCGCTGTTCCCTAATGGGAGTTTCAAGGACTTCGCAACGTACAACATCGCGGATGAATGCAGGTGGGTGGATGAAAGCTGGTCCGGCGCGCCCGCCCTATCATCTATGCCCCGAACCATTCCTCGAAGGTGGCCGTAAATCGGGCATTATGTTGGCGGATCTCGGCAGAGCGCTCGAAGCCGAGAAATAAGATAAGCGTGATAACTGGGAGAGAGCAATGACCGGAATTAAGCTATCCTGGCCAAAAAACTACAATGAAGTTCCAAAAGAGGCTTTCGTCCGAGAGGACATATACGCGGAAGAGGTCAAGCGTATCTTCCACGGTACTGAATGGCATCCGGTCGCTCATGAAAGTGAATTGCCTAACGCGGGTGATTTCAAGACATACCGATTGTCCGGTGTGCCACTGCTTATCGGGCGCGACGTCGAGGGCGTGGTGCGGGTGTTTTATAACGCGTGCTCGCACCGCGGCAATCAACTCGAAACGGCGGTCATGGGCAACAAGACCGAATTTGAATGCCCCTATCACCGTTGGCTGTTCGATTCGAAAGGCAATCTGGCCGGCTGTCCGAACCCTCGGGAATTTCTTCCCGGCTTCAACAAAGCAGACTATCCGCTTGCCCAGCCGCGGTTTGACAGTTTTTTTGGGCTTGTTTTCGTCACGCTCTCACCAGAAACCGAGTCACTATTGGCATATCTTGGAGATTCGCAGAATACGTTGCGCGAACTGCTAGCAGGCGATGGGCGTCTCAAACTGCTCGGCTACCAAAAAGTTCGCTATGATACGAACTGGAAGTCGTACACCGACAATGATGGCTATCATGCCCCATTGCTACATCAGGCGTTCAAGATGCTTAACTGGCAAGGTGGCAACGGTCGCCAGTTTACAGCAACAAAACGCGGCCACATTTGTTTCGAATCTGCGCTTTCTGTGGCACACGGGCCCACCGTGCTCAAAGACAAATCGCTGATCGAATTCAAAGGGCAGGATCCTGCGGTCGGCTCACGGATCGTTTCTCTCTTTCCCACCTTTGTTTCGACGAAGCATCTGGATGTCATCAATTTGCGCTTTGCGACACCAATCGATGCTGAGACGGTCGAGGTCCACTACGTCTATTTCGCACATCAGGATGACGACGAGGACATGGTTCGGCACAGACTGCGGCAAAGTTCAAACCTGCTGGGGCCATGCGGCCTGATCAGCATGGAAGATGCCTCGATTTTCCATCGCATCCATATCGGAAATCACACGCCCGGCTCTGCCATCTTCCAAAAGGGAGTGCATGACCCTTTGAAGCTAGAATCGGAGTTCCTTCAAAACGACGAGAGCGGCAATCTGCCGCGCTGGGAATATTATCGGTCGGTCATGGGTTTTGAGAGGGCGGCGGCATGATAGAGACAGATATGTCGCTTGAAGCGGCGCTCAATGCCGTGCTGCTAGCGGATGCCCACGCGCTTGATAGCAAAGATATGCAGAGATGGCTAGATAATTACGCGGACGAGGAAAACGCGTCGTATTTCTGCCGTTCGGCGGAAAATTCAGAGCACGGACTTGCCCTTGGCTTTATGTACGACGACTGCCGGGCGAGGCTCGAGGATCGCGTCACTTTCGTAAATGACATTTGGGTCGGCACATTCCAGGACTATCGTACACGTCATTTCGTTCAATTGACCAGCTATCATCGAACCGATACAGCCACTTTGGAAATGCGGTCTAACTTTTCCGTGTTCATGACGCCTAAAGACAGTGGCATCACCCAGGTGCTTGCCGCAGGCCAATATCTTGACAGCGTGCGGCAACAAAAGAATGGCGGGCTGAAGCTATTGTCGCGGCGGGCTGAGCTCGATACCTCTGTGCTTCCACGATATTTGGTCTATCCGATATGAGAACACCGGTAATAAAAGGGGCCATTCATTGGCGGTAGCACCGGATTAAAAAGGGGCCACTTCTGCTAGACCTTCGCTTTTGTGCGGAGGCGGAGGGTGAAGAGAGTGGAGCTTTATCAGAAGGTTCGCCATGCCGTGCTTATTGACGGCATGAGCCGCCGGGCCGCAGCGGCGTATTTTGGGATTAATCGCAACACGGTCGACAAGATGCTGGTTTTCCCGGAGCCCCCGCAGCACGGGCGATGCGGAGTTACATACAGCCGGAAGCTGGCGGGGTTCACCGAGATCATTGATCAGATATTGATCGATGATCGTACAGTGCATTCCAAGCAGCGGCATACGGGAGGACGGATATTCGAGCGGCTGCGCGATGAGCATGGTTCACCGGCGGCATCACGATTGTGCGAGAGTATGTAGCGTGCGCGAAGTTACGCAGCCGTGAGGTTTTCATTCCGCTGAGCCACAGGCCGGGCCATGCACAGGTAGCCTTCGGCGAGGCGGGCGGGATCATCGGCGGCAAGCTGACGCGGTTCCATTATTTCGTAAGCGCGAAATTCCGCGCACCTGTTCGGTTGAGTGACGCGGTGTGAAGGATGTGTCCACCAAGGAAGAGGTGGACACATGGAGATGGCACCGATGGGCTCCTATGGGCTCGAGGTTGTAATACCATCCGTCCGTGATGCTGACACACGTGGGGGATTCCCAAAGCGGCGAAACTATGAATCTATGTCTTCGGGTTG
>NZ_JAZDXA010000067.1:0-13085 GCF_040170545.1 Sphingobium sp. MK2 | reverse complement strand
ATATGATCGCAAGCGATCCGATCAAATTATCCTCTCAGCCTCTTGCAAGAGGGAGCCGTCCACATATGCCGGTTACGGCAGGAATTATACGCGACCCGGCTGTGGGCGCAGTCCTCACAGGCCTCGACGTGACCACCGAGCGCTGCGGTCCGGCAGAGCTCGATCGCCGACATGACGCGCCGCTCGACGCGACCGAGATGGCCGTCATGGGCGAGACGGTAGGCAGGACCATGGCGACGGAAGATATCCGCCACCTCCAGTTCGGAGCGCACCACAGATCAGGCCGGCGGCATGACCTCCAGTGTCAGGCGGTCGAACGGACTCTGCGTCTTCGAGATCGTCGTTGTTGCTACCTGGGTGTAGCGCGCCGTTGTCGAGAGATCGCTATGCCCCAGCAGAACCTGGATGATCCGGACATCGACGCCGCTTTCCAGCAGGTGCGTGGCGAAGCTGTGGCGCAGCGTGTGAACGCTGACGCGCTTGACGAGGCCTGCCGCCTTGACCGCGGAGCGGCACGCCGAGTGGAGGACCGCCACGTCAATCGGCTTGTCGCCTCGACCGGGGAACAGCCACGTCTCGGGTCGCGCCAGCCGCCAATATGTCCGCAGGATACGAAGGAGTTGAGGCGACAGCATCACTGTGCGGTCCTTGGCTCCCTTGCCGTGGCGGATCTGGATCAGCATCCTGTCGCTATCGAGATCGGAAACCTTCAGGCTCACCGCTTCCGAGGCACGCAAACCCGCCGCATAGGCCGTTGTCAGCGCCGCCCGCGCCTTGAGCGACGACACGGCTTCCAGAAGCCGCACGACTTCATCGGCGCTCAGGATTACCGGCAGCTTCCGAGGCGTACGAGCATAGGCGATCCGCTCCGGGACATCCGCCCGGTTCATCGTCACACCGAAGAAGAAGCGCAGCGCACAGACCGTCTGGTTCAGCGCGGGCCAGGAGATGCCCTGGGCGACCAGATATACCTGAAATGCGCGAACATCCTCGATATCGAGCCGATCCGGCGATCGGCCATGATATCGGCTGAACCTCGCAACGGCGTAAAGGTAGGACTGCTGCGTCGCAGGCGACAAGTTGCGCAGGCTCATGTCGTCGATCATACGACGGCGCAGCGGGCTTACCGCTGCCGTGGCTTCAGTCATGGGGATGGTCTCCTGGTCAAGGGTTGGTCGAGCAACCAAACCTTCTCACCTGGAGGCCATTCCGCCCAATCTACGCCCCTCTCCCGCGTCAGCGGGTTAGTTCAATCCGCACTCCGGCAGCGTAAGCCCCGCGAACTCGACCGCCGGGGTCTCGCCCTCAAGAAAATTTGCGACAGAACCGCTGGCGCCGTATCGACCTTACGCACCCCACGACTTCGGCAATCGCCATGCGATGTGTCGAGTTCGTGTTTATCTGCCCGATGTGGGGAGCTTCGCTATGAAGCTCTGCCGGGCGCCGGATGCCGATCCAGGTCGCCTCCTGCAGTACCTTCGTCCAGCGGTCCCACCTGCAGTTCCTTCACGACAATCTCGCGGATGGCTGTCTTCAGCAGCTTCCCGGTTGCGGTATGCGGCAGCTCCTCGACGACCAGCACATCGTCCGGAATACTCCATTTGGGAATCTTACCCGTGTACAGTTCGACCATGTCCTGACGTGAGAAATTCATCTCCGGCTTGAGCTGCACGATGAGCACCGGGCGCTCGCCCCAGCGCTCGTCCGGCTTGCCGACGACAGCGGCCTCTTTGATGGCCGGATGGGCCTGGGCAATATTCTCCAGCTCGATCGAGCTAATCCATTCGCCGCCGGATTTAACCACATCCTTGGTGCGGTCGACGATCTGAATAAAACCATCGGCATCCATGGTCACGACGTCGCCGGTGTCGAACCAGCCCTCGGCCGCGTGCGCCGGGCTGATGGGGCTGTTGTAGTAGCCGGCAGCGACCCAGGGGCCGCGCACGAGCATCGAACCGAAGCTCTTGCCGTCCCTCGCGATCGGCTCGCCATCGGCGCCCTTGATGCAGAACTCCATGCCGAAAAGCGGCCGTCCCTGCTTGGCCTGCAGCGCCAGTTTCTGTTCGGCCGGTAGTCCTTCGTGCTTCGTCTTCAACGTCGCGGCGAGGCCGATCGGACTGGTCTCGGTCATCCCCCAGGCGTGCCGGACCATGACACCCTTGTTCTGGAAGCGGCTGATCATGATCGGAGGCGAAGCGGAACCCCCGATCGCGACGCGCTTCAGACTTGTGAACGATTGGGCGTGCGAGTCCATCCAGTCCAGCAGTGCGAGCCAAACGGTCGGCACACCGGCGGTAAATGTCACGCCTTCCTGCTCGAACAACTCATGCAGGCTGGCGCCGTCCAGCCTCGGCCCCGGCATAACAAGCTTGGCGCCCACCATCGGTGCCGCGAAAGGGACACCCCAGGCATTGACGTGGAACATCGGCACGATCGGAGAGGCCGAATCCAGGGCCGAGAGTCCCAGCACATCGGGCAGCGCGCAGGTCATGGCGTGCAATACGCTGGACCGATGGCTGTAGAGCACGCCCTTGGGCTCGCCCGTAGTCCCGGAGGTGTAGCACAGGCCCGACGCAGTATTCTCATCGAGATCCGGCCACTCGTATTCGTCCGATTCTCCCGCGATCAGTGTCTCGTAGCAGACGAGACCGGGAAGGATCTCGGATTTCGGCATATGGGCTTCGTCGGTCATGATGACGACGGCCTTCAGGTCCTTCAGCCTGTCCGCCAGCACTTCGAGGATCGGCAGGAACGACAGGTCCGAGAAGAGGATCCTGTCTCCGGCATGCGCGATGATATAGGAGATCTGCTCTGGGAAGAGGCGCGGGTTGATCGTGTGGCAGACGAGGCCGGATCCGGACACGCCATAATAGAGCTCCATGTGCCGATAGCCGTTCCAGGCCAGTGTTCCGACCCGGTCGCCGTTTTCGAGGCCGAGGCGTCCGAGGGCATTGGCGAGCTTCTGCGCGCGCCTTGAAAGCTCGGCATAGGTATAGCGGTGGATCGGCCCTTCCACCGTGCGCGATACGACCTCCGTGTCGCCGTGATAGGCCGCCGCGTGTCGCAGAATCGACGACACGAGCAGCGGCGAGTGCATCATCTGTCCAAGCATCACATTTCCTCCCAAGGAATTTCTGATCAAAGCAGTTCGGCTTCGATATCCATCAAAGACGCTGCCCCGCTGATGATTGCCGCCTCCAGCCAGAGCGTCTGCGGCAGCACCCGCTCTGCGAAGAACGTCGCGGTCGCCAGCTTGCGGCGATGAAGCGGAGTCTTTCCGGTGGCCGCCTTGGCCGCCATCCGGACCCACACCCAGCCGAAGGCCACGAGTGCGAAAAGGCGCAGATAATCGGCGGCGGCAGCTCCGGCCTCCGCGGGCGCGGCTCGCGCCGCGAGAAGGTGGCGCGTCGTGGTTTCCAGGCGGCCGAGCGCCTGGGCAGTGGCCTTCGTGATGACACCCGCTGCGGGTAAATCCGCAGCTATACGCAGATCCTGCTCGATGAGCGCGAAAAAGCGCGAGGCCAGCGCGCCATCCTCCATCGGCAACTTGCGGCTGACGAGGTCGAGCGCCTGAACGCCGTTGGTGCCCTCGTAGATCTGCGTAATGCGCGCGTCTCGGACGAACTGCTCCATGCCCCATTCGCGGATGTAGCCGTGGCCGCCGAGCACCTGCTGCGAGGCCACGGCCGTCTCGAAGCCGAAATCGGTGAACGCTGCCTTCACAACCGGCGTGAGCAGTGCCACGAACCCGTCGGCTTCCCTGCGCGCGGCCTCGTCAGGATGCCGGGCGGCGATGTCCATTTGCATGGCGGTCCAGATCGCCAGCGCCCGGGAGGCATCGGCCAGGCTGCGGCCGGTCAGCAGCATCCTGCGTACGTCGGGGTGTTCGATAATCGCAACGGGACCGCGGGTGCCGTCTGAAGAACGGCCCTGAAGGCGCTCGCGTGCGTAGCCCGTGGCCTTCTGGTTCGCCGCTTCTGCGATGCCGAGTCCCTGGATGCCGACAAAAAGACGCTCGGCGTTCATCATCGTGAACATGGCGTTGAGGCCGCGGCCCGCCTCGCCGACGAGCCAACCGATCGCGCCGTCGTAGTTCATGACGCAGGTCGGCTGCGCGTGAATGCCCATCTTGTGTTCGAGCGACCCGACGGACATGTCGTTGCGCGCTCCGAGCGAACCGTCCTTCCCGATGAGGAACTTCGGAGCCAGGAACAGGCTGATGCCCTTGACCCCCTTCGGCGCGCCCGGCAAGCGCGCGAGGATCAGGTGGATGATATTGCCGCCGAAGTCATGGTCGCCGGAGGAGATGAATATCTTCGTGCCCTTGATCCGATAGGAGCCGTCGCCAACGGGCTCTGCCTTCGTTGTCAAAAGGCCGAGGTCGGTACCGGCCGCGGCTTCGGTGAGCGCCATTGCGCCAGTCCATTCGCCGGAGATCATCTTCGGCAGATAGGTCGCCTTGAGGTCCGAGTTCGCGTGGCGGGAGATCGCCTCCACCGCGCCTCGGGTGAGCCCGGGGAACAGGCCGAAGGACAGGTTCACTGAGGAGATCATCTCATCGACCAGTATCTGTACGACGCGCGGCAGACCCTGGCCGCTATATTCCGGATCGCCCGAAAGACCGGCCCAGCCGGCCTCTACGAATGCCCGATAGGCTTCGGGAAAGCCCTTCGGCGTGGAGACGGCCCCGTTTCCAAGCCGGCAGCCCTCCTCGTCGCCGGACCGGTTCAACGGTTCGAGCACGCCGACGCAGAACTTGCCAGCCTCATCGAGAATCGAGACAGCGAGGTCCGCGTTGACGTCTTCGTGGCCCGGCAGCCTCCGCATCAGGCCGTCGAAGTCGAAGACCTCTCCGAGCAGGAAGGTTATGTCGCTGACAGGCGGTGCATAGGATGTCATTGTTCTGTCTTTCTCTCGTCAGTTGCGCAGCGGCTTGCCGGTCGCAAGCATGTGCTTCACGCGGGCCACTGTCCCCGGCGTCCCGCACAGGGCGATGGACGCGCGCTTTTCCATCGCGGTAATCTCGTCCTCGCCGACCGGCTTCAGCGGATCGGCGCTGACACCGCCCGTCAGGGTGTCGATCAGGGCAATGCCCACGACCCGATCATGCGCTGTGGCGCGACCGGCGATCACCTCGCTATCCAACAGGTTGCGAATGGCGGGCGCTCCCGATAGACCGGCCAACGCGATCTTCGGCCTTTCCGGAGCCGAGTAGCCGGGCACGAGATCCAACGCCTTCCGCTTCGCATCGGCGAGCAGTCGGTCCCGGTTCATGGTGATACCGTCGGTTACCCTCAGCAAACCGAGATTGCGCGCCTCGAAGGCGCTCCCGGAGACCCTGGCCGATGCGATCAGATTGAAGGCGGCGATCGCGGGCGCCACAGGGCCGTGCGGTGCGGCCGTCAGTGCGTACTGCCTGATCAACACTCCTTGCAGCCGCCCCAGCCGGGGACGACGCCGATCTTCGTCTCGACGAGACCGATCGACGCCTCGGCATGCGCCTGGATTGCACTGCAATGGAGCAGGATCTCGCAGCCGCCGCCGAACGCCATCCCCGCGAGTGCGCCGACGACCGGGAACGGGGCATATTTGATCGCCCTGAAGGTAGCGTGACCCCGATCGATGAAGGCATTGCCAGATGGGCCGCGATGCCGGAACCCATAACGCCTGCGCCGATCACGGCGGCTTGGGCAATCACCCTCATCACGCCGCTTCCAGGACCATAGCGATGCCTTGTCCTCCCCCGATGCACTGGGTGGCCAGCCCATAACGTCCGCCATCGCGCTTCAGTACGCTCGACGCCTTGCCCACCAGACGCGCGCCCGTGGCGCCGAGCGGATGACCGAGCGCGATGGCACCGCCATCCCGGTTGAGACTGGCCGGATCGATCCCGAGATCGCGACAGCAGGCGAGGACCTGCGCGGCGAAGGCCTCGTTCATCTCCACAACGTCGAGGTCAGCCACGGAGATGCCGGCTCGCTTCAAGGCCTTTCGGCTCGCCTCGACAGGTCCGATGCCCATGATCTCTGGAGCACAACCCGTAATCGCGTAACCCGCCACACGCGCTAGCGGATCGAGCCCGTGCCGCCTGACGAAGTCAGCGGAGCAGACGAGCGTCGCGGAGGCGCCGTCGGTGAGCGGGGACGAGTTGCCAGCGGTAACGGAGCCGTCGACCTTGAACGCCGTCTTCAATCCGGCAAGCTTCTCCGCATCCGTTTCCCGCGGACAACCATCGGAAGCGATATCGCCGACCGGGGATATCTCGGCAGCCAGCCTGCCGTCCGCCCGCGCCGCCAGCGCTTTTTTTTGGCTTTCGAGCGAATAGGCATCCTGCTCCTCGCGGGAAAGGCAGTAGCGTTCCGCCAGGGTCTCCGCGGTCAGACCCATGTTGAGGAAGACGAGCCGCTGAGCATCCGTCCAACCGGGGTTGGGTTGAGGATTGAAACCCATCATCGGTACGCGGCTCATGGATTCGACACCGCCGGCGATGAAGGCGTCGCCAGCTCCCATGGCGATCGCGCCGGCGGCCATCTGGATGGCCTGCATGGAAGAGCCGCACCAGCGGTTGACCGTGGAGCCGCCGACCGATTGCGGCAGGCCGGCGGTCAGCGCGGCGCAGCGAGCGATGTTGAGCCCCTGCTCACCTTCCGGAAAAGCACAGCCGAGATTGACGTCCTCGATCTCGTCGGCCGGGAATCCCGCTCGGGCTACGAGCGCCGCGATGACGCTGGCAGCGAGATCGTCGGGTCGGACCGGGGCGAGCGCACCCCTGTAGGCCGGAGCGAACGGCGTGCGCAGATAATCGACGATATAGGCTTCGGCCATTCCGGTCTTCCTTGATGTGTTAGTTATCGACCGTCAGATCGGGGGCATTCTCGCGCCGTTGATGGCATAGGCATGGAGGACAGTTGAGCGAAGTAAGCTGCGAGATCATCAACGGCGGTCCATCATCAGACTCGACACTCGGATTTCCCCTTGAAATTCAGATCGCCCGTTAAGAAGCGCCTGATCGAACCTAGAACCGGTAAGTTACTCCGACGCTGGTCAGGACCGGGTCGATGTCCAAACGGGTCCGGACAGGCGCTCCACCCAGTGAACCGGTGGCGTGCGTGGAGAAGGGAACGTATCGAACGTCGGCGTTGAGCATCCATTCTGCGCCAAGCTCATACCGAACACCCACCTGAGCCGCAGGCGCCCAACTGTCGTCAATGCTGAAATTAGCCAAAGCCCTGTCGCGCGCATTCAGAAAGATGATCCGTCCGACCCCCACTCCCAGATAGGGATGAACCTTGCCAAGATTGTTGAAATGGTACTGGGCCGACAAGATGATGGGTCCATAGTTGACTTTGGCCACTGTTCCGAGCGGCTCAAGCGAACCGGCGCCGTCAATTTGCGCGGTCGGTGGTACGCCGAGAAACAAATTTCCGGCAATATTGGGCGTGACGAAATATCCGATATCAGCGGTCACCGTCGTTGCGTCTCCGATCCTCACATTCGAGCCGGGGACATGCCCTCCCGCCAAGGTGATGTCGGGCGCATTCTCACTCACCAAGACCCGGGTTGCATTCACACTTACTGCCCACCGCTTGAAATCTCCCGAGTCCTGGGCCCACGCAGGTTGAGGGGAGGCACTCAAGACGGCGAGAGCGGCGGTGTATTGCGCAAGCCTTGTATAGGTATGTGCTGCATTTTTTCTCATGAAATTATCCTCCCTATGGGCCGCCACTATTCTGGATCGGCATTTTTTGATGGATCTATACGGTTCCAACTGTCGTCCTATTTCTGCGACGAGTTAGCGGGCTGCCTCCATGTCGGTGCTGAGTGCGAGTTTCGTTTCCCCAAGAATGAGCTCGGCAGCTCTTTCCGCAATCATCATCGTCGGGGCGTTGGTGTTTCCGGCGACCAGCGTCGGCATCACCGAGGCGTCGACGACGCGAAGACCTTGCACGCCACGCACCCGGAGAGACGGATCGACGACCGACTGAGGGTCTCGTCCCATCCGGCATGTTCCCACAGGATGATAGATCGTCTCCGCTCGCCGACGGATATCCGCCACGATATCCGCCTTGCTCTGGACCGCTGGCCCAGGGACCAGTTCGGTTTTCGAGAACGCCGCCATTGACGGCGCCGACAGAATTTGCCGGCCGATCTTCACCGCCGCGACCATGGTCTCGATGTCTTCGGGGGCAGAGAGATAGCTTGGATCGATCAGCGGATCGTCGAGCGGGTTGGGGCTTGTGAGCCCGATGCGGCCCCGACTCTTGGGGAGAAGATCGCAGACATGCAATGTATAGCCATACCCGAACGCAATTTCGCGCCCATGGTCCTTCAAAAGCGTGGGGAGAAAATGAAACTGTAGATTCGGCCGACTCCGCGAAGGTGTGCTTTTGACGAAGCCGCCCGCCTCGGCGACGTTGCTCGTTAAGAAGCCCTTTCGGAGGAAGGCGTAAGAAAACGCTCCGGACAGCGCACGCGGGATGAATGACGGTGCGATGCCGATCGGTGTATGGTCGTTCGCCTCATGCATGATTGTGATATCGAGGTGATCCTGAAGATTCTTTCCGACTGCCGGAAGGTCGACGACCACCGGAATACCGAATGCGTTCAGCTCGGCTGCGTCGCCGATACCGGAAAGCAGCAGTAGTTGCGGGGAATTGACGGCGCCGCCCGAAAGAATGACCTCACCCTCCCTGGTTCGCACATCGACGAGTTTGCCCCCCACGGCATAGGTCACGCCGACCGCTTTGCGGTCCTCCAGAATGATCCGGGTAGCCCGCGCGCCCGTGACTATCCGTAGATTGGGCCGGCCCTTGGCTTTGGAAAGAAAGGCGCGCGCGGAACTCCAGCGCCGGCCTCTGTGCTGGGTGACCTGGTACAGGCCGACGCCGTCCTGCGTCTCCCCGTTGAAATCGACGGCACGCGGAAACTGTGCCTGTTGTCCAGCCTCGACGAAGGCATCGCTCAAGGGGTTGCGGGTTCGCAGGTCACTGACGTGAAGCTCACCGTCGCCGCCATGAAACGCGTCGGTTCCAAATCTTTCGTTGGACTCCATTGCTCTGAATAGCGGCAGTACATTATCATAAGACCAGATCGGATCGGCTGCCTCGCCCCACGAATCATAGTCATCCCGGTGCCCGCGAATATAGACCATCGCATTGATCGAACTCGATCCGCCAAGGGTTTTGCCGCGCGGCCAAAACAGCCGTCGACCGCCAAGATTGGCCTGTGGCTGTGTTTCGAATGCCCAATTGAGAGTCTTGCTCTTTGCCAGCAGCGCTATCCCGATGGGCATGTGAATCAGCGGGCTGCGGTCGGACGGGCCCGCCTCAAGCAGACAGACCCGCGTCCTGGGATTGGCCGACAACCGCTCCGCCAACAAGCATCCGGCAGATCCCGCTCCAACAATAATATAGTCAAACATCCTGATCTCCAGACGGCAGCTACCGACGCCGCTCTCTTGTTTCTCGATTCAACCCAAAAAGCGGACGATTAGATTGATCAGATTCTTTACGGCCGGGGTGTACGGCGGGAATAGAAGGCGCAGGACAGAGAATTTGTCTCTCAGAACCGCACGTTCATGGGAGAAGGCTTTGAAGCCGTAGAATCCGTGTGCCGTGCCGATACCGCTGTTGTTCACACCGCCAAACGGCAGGTTGGGATGCAAGAATTGGACGACATTGTTGTTCACGCAGACGCCACCTGAGCTGGTACTCAGTATGATATCCTCGCGAACGGCGGCGTCGTTGCTGAAGACATAGATGGCAAGCGGCTTTGGACCCGCGTTGATCGCATCGACAACGACGCTGATGTCATCATACTCGATGATCGGAAGAACCGGACCGAATATTTCTTCCTGGGAAATCGCCATCTGCGGCGTCGTCCCGCCGAGTATGGTCGGCGAGAAATAGTTCTGGCCTGGATCTCGGTCTCCGCCTTCCAGGACGGTCGCGCCGCGCGATGTGGCGTCATCGGCCAAGGCAGTCAGGCGCTCGAAATGCCGCCGGTTCACGATTCGGCAATAGTCCGGCCCGGTTTTCTGCTGGCCGTCCGTTTGCCCGTAGACCCGCCTGATCTCGAGCCGCAGCGCATCAATCAGCGCCGGGGCCTGGTCTCGAGCGACATAGACATGATCCGGAGCGATGCAGGTCTGGCCGTTATTGGCGAACTTGCCCCAGACGATCTTGCGAGCGGCTTGCTCGATATTCGCGGTCGAATCGACGATGGTCGGGGACTTGCCCCCGAGTTCAAGCGTCACGGATGTTAAATGTTTCGCCGCGGCCGCCATCACGATCTTGCCGACCTGGGGACTGCCCGTGAAGAAGATATGGTCGAAGGGCAGATCCAGCAAGGCCTGCGAAACCTGGACGTCGCCCTCGCAGACGGCGACCAGATCCCGGGGGAAGGTTTGCTCGACGATGTCCCTGATCAGGGCGGACGTCGCCGGCGTCAGTTCGGAAGGCTTGATGATGGCGGTGTTTCCGGCCGCAAGCGCGGACACCAGCGGCCCGAAACTGAGATTCACCGGATAGTTCCACGGGGAAATTATCAGGCAGACGCCCTTGGCCTGATAGCGGACCTCGGCCGCGATTCCGAACATCCCCAAAGAGCCGTGAACCCGGTGCGGTCTCAGCCAGGATCGGAGGTGGCGCCGGGCATGCGATATTTCCTGATAGACCGGGAACAGTTCGGTCAGACGCACCTCGGATTCTGGCTTCCTGAAATCCGTGTAGAGAGCTCGGATAATCTCGTCTTCCCGGGTCTTCATCGTTGCCTTTAGTCGCGACAACATAACCAGTCGCGCTTTTAGCGTGAATTTCGTCCTGTTCTCTACGGCCGATCGGCGGTGCGATGAGAACAGGGAATCGATCTCGCCGTCGGGATGAATCGGTGCCGCGGTGGTCGCGGTGACTGCATGAACGTTCACTCGGCCCTCCTCAAGGAATCCGCAAGGTTGCAAAGCGGGAAGACAAGCGTCCGCTCGAATGGGTCACCGATAAAGGTCATAATCTTCCTTGGTCGCGCCGCAGTCCGGGCAGTACCAATCGGCGGGCACATCTGCCCAACGGGTGCCAGGTGCCACGCCCGTATCGGGATCACCGAGGGCCTCATCGTAGATATGGCCGCAGGTCACGCAGTGCCATTTCGCGAACGGCACGGTTTCGACGGCACCTGACGGTTCCGCCTCCTGGTCGCCCTTGGTCATCGTTCGGCTCCGGAACCAGATTGAGGCCCCGCCTCTTCTCCGACCTCGCCCGAGTCCAGAGGGATGAAATCGGCTTTGTCGCGCACTGCGCAATCGGGACAGGCCCAATCCTCGGGGATTCCCGCCCAAGACGTATTGGGCGGGAATCCCTCGTGGGCCTCACCCCTAAGTTCATCGTAGATGTAGCTGCAATCGGGACACTGATACCGCGCCATGGCGCCTTGTTCCTTTTGTCGATTTGAGTTTTTAAAAACCTTCGGGACAGGCCGCTGACGAGGATGCGATCGCGCGGCACGCCCTTTTCAGGACGCCATCGCGGCCCGCGACTGCCGGCCGAGGAGACTCGGAACGAGCTCCTCGGCTAGTCGCCAAGGCAGGCGACTATTCGGCGACTGCCCGCGTCGGCCGGTTTGAAGCAGCACCAAACTTGCGCTCGATCTTCTTCCTGCGCGCGCCGTCGATCTGAATTTTGCCGAGATCGCCGCCAGCCCAAACCACGACACGGCGGTCCATGACAGATCGGAACATGGGCGGAATCAGCGCCATGAAGAACATGCCGGGGTAGCCGCTCGGCAGCTCCGGCAGGCCGTCAAAGTCCCGGAGCGACTGGTAGCTGCGAGTCGGGTGGGCGTGGTGATCGGAGTGCCTTTGGAGATGGAACAGGATCAGATTGGAGGCGATGTGATTGCTGTTCCAGGAATGCCGGGGCTGGGCGCGTTCATAACGTCCGTCCGCCATTTTTTCGCGCAACAACCCATAGTGCTCGATGTAGTTAGCGCTGGTCAGCTGCCACCATCCAAAGGCGATCTGGATAGGCAAGAACACCAGCAGCTTGGGGTCGGGTCCGAACGCCAGCAACAGGGACGTGTAAAGGACGATTGTAATCAGCAGCGGCGGGATGATTTCGTTGTCCAGGCTCCAGATTCCCTTGTTCAAGCGCTCCAGCCGCACCTTTTCCAGATTCCAGGCGCGCTTGAAGGCGCCCGGAATTTCGCGCAGCGAAAATTTATAGATGCTTTCACCCATCCTGGACGTAGCGGGATCTTCGGGGGTCGCAACGTCGCGATGGTGGCCTTTATTGTGCTCGATGAAGAAGTGGCCGTAGCCGACCACGGCCAGAACGATCTTGGCCATCCAGCGGTCAAAGGCTTCCTTCTTGTGTCCCAATTCATGGCCGGTGTTCAGAGCCAGGCCGTTGACGATGCCCAGAGACAGCGCAAGCGCGACAACTTCCCACCAGGCCATCGGCTTGGTCACCACCCACCATGCCGAGACGATGAGTGAGGCATAATGCACTGGGACGGTAAGATAGGTTAGAACTCGATAATACCGATCCGCCTCGAGACGGGCCACGGCCGCCTCCGGGGGGTTATTCGGATCATTTCCAAACAAGACGTCCAGCGCCGGGATGACGGCATACCAGACGACCAGCGTAAAGGCGTAAAACACACTCCACCCAGTCACGCTGACAAGGTAGAGGCCAATCAGCGGCGCCGCTGGCCAGACGACCGACAACATCCATAGATAGCGCTTCCTGTCGACATAGCGATCAGGCGCGGTATAGGGAGACGGATCTCGTGCGATGGTGCTCATCAGGTACTCTCCTCATCTCAATGAAGACACACTTCACTGGACTTATTAAATCGGCTCTCATTGCCCGTTCCCACCAAATTGGATTCATCAAGGTCACGGAACAACCCCACTAAAGTGTGGTTTTAGTCGGGTGCCTCTAAAATCCTGCAGCCTTTAACCGCGTGAGGCGATTCACTGCCACCGGCGAGAGCGGGAGGCAGCGATGGTACAGCGTAACCGACCGGTTGAGGCCGCCTGCCTTGCTGTGATGTGAGCGCGTAAGAGACGTCCATAAGGACGTCGTTATGGA